>CAZBEP010000335.1:0-2046 GCA_964490925.1 uncultured Eggerthellaceae bacterium
GCACGAGCGAGCCGTCCTCCTGCCCGTCGTACTGGGTGAACACGAGGTTCCAGTATTCGAGGTAGCGGTCGCAGTCGCAGCCCGGCGCGCAGTCGGGCCGGCCGCAGCCGAACTCGGGGCCTTGGTCGTAATAGAGCTCCGAGCACGGGCCGCAAGGGCCCGTCGGGCCGGCGCGCCAGAAGTTGTCGTCCTCGCCGAGCCTGGAGATGCGGCTTTCGGGGATGCCGAGCGACTTCCAGACCTCGATCGCCTCGTCGTCGTCCTCGAACACGGTGAAGTAGAGGCGGTCGGCGGGAAGGCCGAGCTCGTCCACGGAGAAGTCGTAAGCCCAGGCGCACATCTCCTGCTTGAAGTACGCGCCGAAAGAAAAGTTGCCGAGCATCTCGAAGAAGCTCAAGTGCCGCCCCGTCGTGCCGATGATCTCGATGTCGTTGGTGCGGACGCACTTCTGCACCGTCGCCGTGCCCACGTAGGGAGCCTCGAGCTGCTTCTGCTGGAGGAAGTAGGGCTTGAACTGCACCATGCCGGCGCTCGTGAGCAGAAGCGACGGATCGTCGGGAATGAGCGAGGAGGAGGGCATGCGCTTGCATCCCTTCGCCTCGAAAAAGCTCAGGTACTTCTCGCGGATCTCTGCGGTAGTCAGGTACTTCATCGTCGTTCGTCTTTCTCCTGGTCCTTCAAGCGCTCGCCGCGCGCCTCGCCGCCGGCTTCGTCGCCCGCGCACGCGCGCTCGCCCGAGGCGGCCTCTGCCTCGACCGCGCCGCGCGGATCGGCGGGAGCGGCGCGGCGCCATGATCTCCGTCCAGGCCGCTTCCGCGCACATGCGGCAGCCGCCGGATGGGGCGCCGTCGCGTCGGCAAGCGGATCCGGAGCGTCGCCGTCGTGCGAGCTCCCCTTGAACAGCACGCCGTCCTCGAATACGATGCGCCGGCCGGTTCGCCTCTCGAAATAATACACGAAAACCGATTTCGCGACGGCAGCGGCGGGGATCGACAGAAGCATTCCGATGAGCGCCCCGCTCAGACCGCTCATCGCGCCGCCGATTGCCGAGCCCGTCATGAGAGCGAAAAACGTCACGGCCGGATGCACGTCGACGGAGTCGCCCATGAGTCGGGGCGACACAAACGTGTAGACGAACTGCTGGATGACGACCGTGCCGATGACGGCCGCAAGGGCCACCCAGAAGCCCGCGAACAACCCGACGACGGCTGCGACCGCGCCGCCGAGCCACGGGCCGATGATTGGGATGATGTTGAGGACTCCGGCGATGACGCCGAGAGCCGCCGCGTTGGGGATGCCGCAGACCGCGAACAGGATGCCGCAGGCGATGCCGATGCTCGCGCATTGGAGAAACGTCGCCTTCAGATAGCCGCCGACGACGCGGGTGAACGTCATGTGGATCATCTCGGCGTCCTCGCGGCGGCGCTCGCCGACCAGGCGCATGCACTCGCGGCCGATCGCCGGCAGCTCCATAAGCACCCAAAACGCAATGACGAGCGCAAAGCCGATCACGATCGCGCTGTTGACGACCGACGCGCCGACCGCAACGACCCCGGCGGCACCGGCAGAGGCCGCAGAGGCCGCCCAGCCGGACAGCGCGGAGAGCGCCTCGTCGATGGCGGCGCGCACGCTTTCGTCGGCGAGCACGTCGGCGTAGCGCTCGGTGACCCTCTGAATCCAGACGGAGAGCCGGTCAACGGCGTCGGGAAGGCTCGCAACGAGGTTGCTGAACTGCTCGCCCACGCCGAACGCCGGCGAGAACACGACAAAGGCGACGAGGGCGAGCACGGCAACGAGCAGCGCGTAGGCGACCACCGTGCCCGCAAGGCGGTTCACGCCATGGCGCTCAAGGAAATTCACCGGGCCGCGCAGGCAGAACACGATGATCGCCGTCCAGATGGCCATGCCGACGGGAACGGCGAGCAGGCTGAGCAGGTAGACGACGACGCCGACGACGAGCGCCGCGCCGACGAGCGTCCACACCTGGAAAAGGCGACGGCGGGCGCGGTCGGTTTCGCCGCCGGACGAGCCTGCGGGGGCGGGGTC
>CAZBEP010000336.1:0-2038 GCA_964490925.1 uncultured Eggerthellaceae bacterium
CTGGGACGAAGCAGCCGACATCATCGCGAACAAGATCATCGAGTGCCAGGAAGAGGACGGCAACGCGCTCGGCGTCTGCCTCAACAAGTACTCGGGAAACTTCAACACGCTCGCTTACGGCATCGAGGGCTTCTTCACCTCGATCGGACACACGACGCGCGCGACGGGCACGCCGTGCTGGCCGGCGGGCATCGACTCGCAGACCTTCGACATGGGTACGCTGCTCTGCTCCGACCCGGAAAGCATGCGCCAGTCGCGCATGATCATCGTCTGGGGCGCGAACCCGGCATGGAACGCCGTTCACAGCCAGCGCATCCTGGCGGACTGCAAGGACAACGGCTGCAAGATCGTGGTCATCGACCCGATCAACACCGACACCGCCTGCAAAGTGGCCGACCGCTACATCGAGATCAACCCGTCCGCAGACGGCGCGCTTGCGCTCGGCATGTGCAAATGGGTGCTCGACCACGGCCTTCAGGACACCGCTTGGCTTGAGGCGAACGCTGTCGGGTATCAGGAGTTCATCGACTACGTGAACGCCAATATTACGCTGGAATGGGCGGCTGAGGTGACCGGCATTCCCCAGGACGTGATCGAGGAGCTCTGCGAGGACTACACGACGCTTGACCCGGCATGCATCTGGATCGGCTTCGGCATGCAGCGCCACACCAACGGCGGTGCGAACGTCCGCGCGATCGACGCGCTCGTCGCGCTGACCGGCAACGTCGGCAAGGTGGGCGCCGGCGCCAACTACGGGCAGCTCGACAGCTGGCTTGTGAACTACAGCATCCAAGGCGCCGTCGGCGAAAAGACGGACAATGTCGAAGAGGACCGCGCGATCAACATGAACAACTTCGGAGCCGAGGTACTCAACGCAAGCGATCCGAAGATCAAGCTCTTGTGGATCGCTGCGCGCAACCCGATGGCGCAGGATCCCGAGACCGACGTCGTGCGCCAGGCTTTTGAGTCGGTTGATCTTGTGGTGACGGTCGACCAGTTCATGGGGCCTTCCGTGCAGTACTCCGACATCGTGCTGCCCTGCTGCACGATCTTCGAGACCTGGGGCGTGCACGCAAGCTACTGGCACTACTGGATGAACGCGAACGTACCGGCCATCGAGCCCTTGTACGACTCGAAGTGCGACCACGACATCTTCAGCCTCATCGCCGATCGCATGAACGAGCTGTCTCCCGGGTCGTGCACCTACCCCTCGGACACGACGATCGAAGAGTTCGCGCAGATGGAGGTGCAAGACGATGCGCTTGCGCTCTTCGGCCTGTCCAGCGCGGATGAGTTTTTCGAGGGCGGCTCGTTCAAGGTGACCGGATATGAGGCCGCCTGGGCCGACGGCGAGTTCCGCACGCCGTCCGGGCACTACGAGTTCTATTCCGAGGCAGCCGCGACGACGGGCAACCACCTGCTTCCGGTCTACCGTTATCCCTACGAGGCGCCTGACGGATACCCGGTTCGCCTCATCAACCCCCACTGGAAGTTCGGGCTGCACTCGCAGTTCCAAAACCTCGACTGGATGATGAACATTCAGTCCGAGCCCTACTGCGAGATCAACCCTGAGCTCGCCGCCGAATACGGCATCGAGGACGGCGCCGGCATGCGCATCGAAAGCTCGATCGGATATTTGGAGATCGCCGCGCGCTACACCGACACCGTGCCGACCGATGCGATCGTCGTGTACGAAGCCTGGTTCAAAGATAACCCGTTCAACGTCAACTACCTGGTGCCGGCGCTTCCGGCTGACATGGGCGCCTACGCCACGGGCATGCCCGGCCTGTCGTTCCATGACGCCTTCGTTCGCATATCGGCGCTGTAGGGGAAGGGGGTAAAGGATGGCTCAGCAAGTATTCTGCGTCGACCTCGGCCGCTGCATCGGATGCAACGCGTGCGTGGTCGCCTGCAAGGAGTTTCGGGGCTTAGACCCTGCCGTCGTGCGGCGCGTCGTTCACGACCTGCCCGAGGACCTCGTGTCCTCGCCGCTGCGCAACTACCTGTCGATCGGCTGCAACCACTGCGACGATCCGGG
>CAZBEP010000337.1:0-2034 GCA_964490925.1 uncultured Eggerthellaceae bacterium
CCCTCCCGTGCGTGCGCGGGCCGGGGATCCTCCCGAGCCGAAGCTAACTCCTCCCGAGCCGCGATTTTCGGGCGTCCCGCAGTTCCGGATGCCCCGCCGCTCGTGGGAGACCGCCGTCCCGGATGTCTGCAGCCCGCTGGCGGAACGCCGCCCGTGGGCGGACACGCAGCCCGTAACCGGACAGCGGCGCGGCACGGCTGGCGCGGCGTGCGCGCGGGGGCAGGCTCCCGCAGCCCGTCGGCGTCCCGGACGCCAGCTGCGGGGGCAGGCTCCCGCGGCCCGCCGACGTCCCGGATGTCAGCCGCAGGGAGCGTTTCCGCCGCGAATCGACGGGTAGGGTAGGCGAAGGAGCGCCCGGCGGGTCCCCGCGCGGTCGCCGGAGCGGCCGCAGCTGAGTTTCCCCAGGTGGGCGCAGAGGCTTCAGTAGGAAAGCTCTTCGTGGGTCATTTCCGCCGCCATGCGCTGCGGGAAGGGCGATCCTTCGGAGTGTCGTACAATGGCGGCGGCGCCTCTGCAGAGAGGACGAGGGCCATGCGGTCGCTGCGGCCGACGCCGAGATGGCGGCTGCACCCCCGCAGCGAGGCACCTCCGCAGCGAGGGCGTTTGCGGCTGCGCCCCCGCGGAAAGGCATCGGCGCGGCTGCGCCTTTGCATGGCCGGAATCGAGGCGGGCTTGCCGTCGGGCTTGCACGCGGAGCGGAAAGGGACTGGCGTGGCGAGGATCGCGATCTGCAACATCGATTTCCCAGACGTCGAGATCGAGGAGCGCATGGCTCGCGAGGCAGGCGTCGAGACGGTCGTGTCCCCCGGGCGCCAGCCGGAGGACATCATCGCTGCCGCCGCCGGCGCCGACGGCGTCGTGACGTCGTACGGCATCTTCACGCGCGCCGTGTTCGAGGCGCTGCCGCAGCTCAAAGTCGTGGGTCGCACGGGTGTGGGCTACGACAGCATCGACCTCGCCGCCGCGACCGACTGCGGCGTGGCCGTCTGCACGGCGCCGGGGTACGGAACGGAGGTCGTTTCCGACCACGCGATCGCGCTCGCCCTCGCGGTGCTGCGCCGCATCAACGAGCTTGACGCCGATCTGCGATCCGGCACGTGGGACTACGCGCGGCGCCGCCCGCTCGGGCAGGCTCGCGGGCGCACCTTCGGCGTCGTCGGCATGGGGGATATCGGCCGCGCGACGGCGCGCAAGGCCGCCGGCCTGGGATTTCGCGTGGTATGCTCGTCCCGCTCGCTCGTGCCGGGGCGTCTTACGCCGGAGGGCTTCGAGATCCTTTCCTACGAGGGCCTGCTGCGCGCCTCCGACGTCGTGAGCTTCCACACCGCGCTCACTCCCGACACCTTCCATCTGCTCGACGCCGACTGCATCGGGCTCATGAAGCCGGGTTCCGTCGTCGTGAATACGGCGCGCGGCGCGATCGTCGACACGGCCGCGCTTGCCGAGGCGCTCTCGCAGGGGAGACTGTGGGGAGCGGGGCTCGACGTGTTCGAGGGCGAGCCGGTCGATCCCACCCACCCGATCTTCGCGGCGCCGCACACGGTGCTCACGGCGCACGCGGCCTACTGGTCGGAGGAGTCCGGCCTTGAGCTGCGCACCCGGACGATGCGAAGCGCCCTCGACGTCGTGTTCGGCCGCCGGCCGGTGGACTGCCTCAACCCCGAGGCGCTTGATGCCGCCCTCGCGAAGTAGCCGGGACTCCGAGGGAGCCGCCGCGCTCCTGCGGGGCTGCGGACGAGCCAGGAGGCGGCCCCGGTGCGCGCCGCCCGCATGCACTACCGAATATCGATGCTGTGACATGTACGATCCGGAGGCACGATTTTTGGAAACGGCAAAGATGTTCGAATACGGAAGAGGCCAGGCGGTGCGGCTGCCTAAGAGGTTCCGTTTTACCGGCAAGGAGGTGTTCGTCCAGCGGGTAGGCCAGGCCGCAGTGCTGCTTCCGAAAGACGCCGCTTGGCAGACCTTTCTGGATGGAGCGAACGGCTTCACGGAGGACGTTTTCGAAGATGGCCGAGAGCAGGGCTTTTCGGG
>CAZBEP010000338.1:0-2027 GCA_964490925.1 uncultured Eggerthellaceae bacterium
CGAACACGCCATAGAGAACCGGCTCGGCGGCTTCCTTCTCCGGGAACCACCAGCCATGCTCGGCGCGCACGACGCGCTCGTCGAGCGACGGGTTGATGCGCAGGCGCTCGCGACAGCGCCCGCGCTGGTTCTCTATCCAGCACCAGTCTCCTTCGGCAAGGCCGAGTCTTTCAGCGGCGTCCGGATGCATTTCGAACATCGGATCAGGGTGGAACTCGCGCGAGGTCGTGCCGGCCTGGCGATGCTCGGAGTGGAAGAACTCCCACGAACGGCCGCCCGTCGTGAGCACGAACGGGTACTGCTCGTAAAGCTCCGGCGAGCTCACCGGCGAGCAGCTCGGCTCCTTGAAGTGCGGCAGCGGGTCGTACCCCCACAGCATAAGGTTCGTGTTGTAAAGCTCGATGCGGCCGGTCGGCGTGTTGAACCCGGGCTGGCCGTCGGGGCGCAAAAGTCCTTTCTCGTGCTTGTAGTAGCTGAACTCGGGGTAGGACCACACCTGCTTCTTCGCCTCTTCGAACGTCCTATACGGGAAAGCGTCGTTCGTCTCGTTTTGGAAGATGTGGTCGATCCACTCGATGCTGTCTTTCCAAGGGAAGTTCTCGGGATGAAGCCGCTTTCCGACCATGAGGACGAGCGCGTCGTCGCCCACGCATTCCCCGTATTGCGTGACCTTCGTCATGATGCGGTGCGGCACCCACCAGCAGCGCTGAGAATCGCGCTCGGGTGTCATGGCGGCCGGGAGGAACAGGTCGGCGAAGGCTACCGCCGTTGCCGTGAGGAACAGGTCGTTCACGACGACGAAATCGACGGTTCGAAGCGCGCGGTAGAGGCGAGGCGCGTCGGCGCCCATGTTCGTGATGGGATTCGTCGAGGTCATCCACACCATGCGGATGGGATACGGCTCCCCCGTTTCGATGGCCGCCAGCACAGAGTCGGCATGGGCGGACGAACTGTATCCGGCACGGCTCATAAGCGGGAACTCTGCGCCGAGGCGCTTTGCCTGCATCTCGGGCGACAGCGTATGCCATCCGTGACCATAGGACAGGTTCTGGTCGTAAGCGTTGCGGATGATGATGTTTCCGCCCGGGTTGTCGACATTGCCGGTGATCGCCCACAGATCGTTGACGGCGCAGGCAGTCGCGGTGGCATTCGTCGTCTGGTCGACCTTGAGACCCCACTGGATAGCAGCCGGCTTCGCCTGGGCGTAGAGTCGCGCTGCGCCGACTAGGGCATCCGCATCGACCCAACACACCTCAGCGGCCTTTTCAGGAGTCCACTCCTTGACGCGCTCGGCCAGCTCGTCGAAGCCGTAGGTCCACTTCTCGACGAAGTCGCGGTCGTAGAGGTCCTCGGAGATGATGACGTTGAGCATCGCCATCGCCACGCCCGCGTCGGTGCCCGGACGCACGCGAAGCCAGTATTCTGAGCGCGATGCGAGCCATGTGAGGGACGGGTCGACAGTGATCATTTTCGCCCCGCGCTGCATGCAATCGACGATCCAATGGCCGTAAAAGTTGTCGGAGTTCGACACGACCGCGTTGCAGCCCCAGTTGACGATAACCTCCGGGCAGCTCCATTCGGTGCGCTCCTCGTCGTAGCGGTACTCGAACTGCTGCGACATGTCGGCGATCATGAAGTCGCCGTTCTGCGACGCCATCGAGGCCGAACGCGGGCAGAAGCAGGAGTCGCCTGCAAGGTAGCCCATCGAGAAGTTCGGAGAACCGAACGCCGCATACGTCAGATACGGGATATGATCGTTGTTGTTACGCCCGGTGCCCACATGACACACGATTGATTCCGGGCCGTAGTCCCTCCAGATCGTACGAACCTTCTCCTCAATGATGTCGAGGGCTTCCTCCCACGATATCTGCTCCCATTTGTTCTCGCCGCGCTCGCCGACGCGCTTGAGCGGACGGCCGACGCGATCAGGATTGTTGACGAACTCGGGCATCTCGAGGCAGCGCATGCACAGCGTACCCTGGTTGAACGGGTTGTCGGGATCTCCCTCTACCCTTTCGAGTTTGCCG
>CAZBEP010000339.1:0-2017 GCA_964490925.1 uncultured Eggerthellaceae bacterium
GTCTTGTGATGTTCGTTGTCATTATCGTGTTTGCATTCATCGCTATGAGCTTCATTGGCAAGCTGAAGTTCGACAAGGGCGAGACAGCGTAAGTAATTTGCAAAGCAGCTTAGTTAAGGGCATCTCGCAGTTTTTCTTCAGAGGGGCTTTCCGCAGTGCGGCGAGCCCCTCGCCTTTTTGCAGGCTCGCTCGGGGACGGTCTCCCCTCGCCAGGGGTTTTCGTGCCGCCTTCTAGTTCCCTTCGCATGCAGTCGAGATACGCGGGCAGCAGGGGGTTGTCGCTGTCCGCCGCATAGGCGAGTGAGATGTAGTAGCGGCAGGAATCGTCGCGGATCGGCCGGGGGACGACTCCTCGAGCTGCGAGGAGGCTCGCGGCCGTTTCGAGCGACTCCGGAAGGATGAACACGCGACGTCCCGGTTTGATCAGGTAGAACTCCATGAGGGTTTCGGTGACCTGCATATTGAACGCGGCGGTTTCCCCCGCTGCGTCAAACCATGACTTCACGAGCTGGCGCCAGTCGTCGTAGCGGACGTCGGCGGGAACGAGGACGGGGATGTTCTTTAGATCGCGGATCGCGAGCGAATCCCGCGTAGCGAGCGGATGATCGCTCTCCATCCAGGCGACGGGAGCTTCCTGCGAGATCGGCATAGCGGCGATGCCGGTCTCGGCGCATCGGCTGCGGAACTCGGCACTGTCGGGTGGATGGCGGTCGACGAGCTTCGCGACATCGACCGTCCCCTCGACTATGGCCTCGATCGGGGTGCGTCCCCTGATCGACCGAAGAGTGATCTTCGCGTCGGGGAAGCGGCTTTCGAAGTATGAGAACGTTCTCACGGTCGCCTCGAACACGTGCCCGGCGTTTTGCGGCTCCTCGATGACAAGGCATCTCGATGCCGATGCGATCTGCCTCACCTTCTCGGCGGCTTCCAAGCACGAGCACACGATGTTCTCCGCGTATTCGAGGAAATGCGTCCCCGCAGGGGTGAGTGTCGGCTTCTGCCCGTGGTTGATGAGCGCGACGCCGAGGTCGCGTTCGAGCTTTTGCAGGTGCGTTGAAAGCGTCGACTGCGCGATGTAGAGGTCGCGTGCCGTTTCGCTCACGTTGAGTGTTCGCGCGAAGGCAATGAACTCCTGAAGCCCCCGGACGGTCAGCGGTGGCCCCTCGAGGCGGTTCTGCAAGGCTTCCCCTTCCTTGGCGTTTGGCGCGCATCCGTTGCCGTTGACTTCATCATATGGCGAAGCGCATGCGTTTCATCAGGCAGGGCGTCCTATTTTCGTCATCGGGGTCTTCGATGGCCCCTGCGGTTTTCGTGATCGGCGGCATCGGCATCTTCCGTTAGGGCAATCGGGGAGCTGCTTCATACAATGGGCGAAAGCCGCAGCGCGAGCACCTTTGCGCGGCGGCGCAAGACGAAGAGGGAGGAGAGCCATGGAGTTCAGAAGCGACCTCGGCAGGCCGTGGAAGTACCGGGACGGCGACCTCACGGTCGTGCGCACGTCCATGTGGTCGCCGCCGGGGTGCCACCCGGTGGGCTGCGGGCTGAAGATCTATGTCAACGACGAGGGTGTCATAGACCACGTCGAGGGCGACGAGAACAACCCGATCACCAAGGGCCGCCTGTGCCCGCGCTGCATCGCGCTCAAGGACTACGTGTACAACCCGAGCCGCGTGATCTACCCCATGAAGCGCGACCCGAAGTTCAGGGGCCGGCACGACAAGTGGGAGCGCATCACCTGGGACGAGGCCTTCGCCATCGTCAGGGAGAAGCGCGACTACTTCCGCGACACGTACGGCCCCGAATGCATCGCGTCCTACTGCGGCACAGGGCGGTCGGGTGGCATCATGGGGCAGGACATGGCACAGGCGGTCTTGGGAACTCCGAACGCATGCTACACACAATCGGGGTTCGCTTGCTATCAGCCGCGCTCGATGTCGTGCTCGCACGTGCTCGGCGCCTACTACCCGGAGATGGACTACGCAGGCGGCCTCGAGGGGACCTACGACAACCCCGACTA
>CAZBEP010000340.1:0-2014 GCA_964490925.1 uncultured Eggerthellaceae bacterium
GGCCGCGAGGGCGGCGGGGGTCGCAGGGGCGGCCGGGTCGGCGGGGGCGGCCGGGGCCGCGGGGGCGGCGGGGTCGGCGGGGTCGGCGGGAGCCGCAGGAGCGTCGAGCGCCGCAGAGCCGGCCGGAGCCGCCACGTGGACGCGCTGGCGCCGGCGCGCGCCGTTGCTTGCGAGGAGCGCCCGCGACAGGCTCACGATCTCGCGGCCTTCCCAGGTCATCCGCACGCGCGGCTCTTCGGTCACCTCGGCGACCACCGTCGCCTCGAGGTTCTCCTCGCGCGCGTAGCCCAAAAACTCCTCGACATCGGCCGCCGCGAGCACGCAGGCCATGCGCTCCTGGCTCTCCGCGATCGCAAGCTCCGTGCCGTCGAGGCCGTCGTACTTCTTCGGCACCGCGTCGAGGCTCACCGCCACGCCGTCGGCGAGCTCGCCGATGGCCACCGACACGCCGCCCGCGCCGAAGTCGTTGCAGCGCTTGATGAGCCGGCACGCCTCGCCGCGGCGGAACAGCCGCTGGAGCTTGCGCTCGACCGGGGCGTTGCCCTTCTGCACCTCCGCGCCGCACTCCTCCACGCTCGCGGCGCTCTGCGCCTTCGACGAGCCCGTCGCCCCGCCGATGCCGTCGCGACCCGTGCGCCCGCCGAGCAGCACCACCTTGTCGCCCGGCGCCGGGACCTCGCGGCGCACGTTTTCCGCGGGGGCGGCGCCCACCACTGCGCCGACCTCCATGCGCTTGGCCACATAGCCAGGATGGTAGATCTCGCTGACCTGGCCTGTCGCCAGTCCGATCTGGTTGCCGTAGGACGAGTACCCCGCCGCCGCCTCGGTGACGATCGTGCGCTGCGGCAGCTTGCCGGGCAGCGTGTCGGCCACGGGCGTGCGCGGGTCGGCCGCGCCGGTGACGCGCATGGCCTGGTAGACGTAGCTGCGCCCCGAAAGCGGGTCGCGGATCGCCCCGCCCACGCAGGTCGCCGCGCCGCCGAAGGGCTCGATCTCGGTGGGATGGTTGTGCGTCTCGTTCTTGAAGAGGAAGAGCCATTCCCGCTCTTCGCCGTCGACGTCCACCGGCACGCGCACCGTGCAGGCGTTGACCTCGTCGGACTCGTCGACGCCGGTCATGATGCCGCGCGCTTTGAGAAGCTTCGCGCCGATGGTGCCCATGTCCATGAGCGTCACGAGGCGGTCGTCGCGGCCGAGCTCGCGGCGCATGGCCAGATAGCGCTCGAAGGCCGCGCGCACGGCCTCGTCGTCGATGGCCACGTCAGTGAGCTCGGTTGAGAACGTGGTGTGGCGGCAGTGGTCCGACCAGTACGTGTCGATGACCCTGACCTCGGTGATCGTGGGGTCGCGGCGCTCTTCGTCGCGGAAGTGGCGCTGGAAGAACGCGAGGTCGGCGACGTCCATCGCGAGGCCGCGCGCCTCGATGAAGCGCGCGAGGCCGGCCGCGTCGAGATCGCGGAAGCCGGCGAGGACTTCGACCGGCGCGGGGCGCTCGACGGCCATCGCAAGCGTGTCGCGCGGGTCGAGCGCGGCCTCGCGCGCCTCGACCGGGTTGATCACGTAGCGCTTGACCGCATCGACGTCGGCGGGCGACAGGTCGCCGGAGAGCACGTAGACCGTCGCCGAGCGCACGTCGGGGCGGGCTCCCTGCGTGACGAGCTGGATGCATTCGCTCGCGGAGTCGGCGCGCTGGTCGAACTGGCCGGGCAGGTACTCGACGGCAAAGACGGCGTCGTCCGGGCCGGCGGAGAGCTCGGGGGAGGCGACGTCGGCGGGCGGCTCGCTGAACACGACGGGCACGCAGGCGCGGAATACGTCTTTGGACACGCCCTCGACGTCGTAGCGGTTCACGAGGCGCAGGCGCGCGAGGCCGGCGATGCCGAGGACTTCGCGCAGCTCGCGCTCGAGGCGGCGCGCCTCGACGTCGAAGCCGGGCTTCTTTTCGACGAACACGCGGAACACCGTTGGCATATGGCCCTCCTTGAGGCTTCGGTCGGGGTCGCGGGGTCGCGGG
>CAZBEP010000341.1:0-1993 GCA_964490925.1 uncultured Eggerthellaceae bacterium
ATACGCGTCTTTTCTCGTTAGAGCTTCTTGTCGCGGGATCGCTTACCTCCAGCGGACGCTCTTGCCCTTTTTGAACAGGGCCTTGATCTCGGAGCGGCGCATGTATTTGCGCGGCGCCTCCTCGCCGATGAGCGCGAACAGCTCGTCGGTCAGGTCCGTCCGGTGCTCGAACAGCCATATGTTCGCCTCGAGGCTCGAGCATCCGAGCGCGCATGTCCTCGAGGATGGCAAGGGACGAGTGGCGGCTGCCGAGGGCCCGCTCGATCAGGCGCACTATGGTCAGCGCGATATAGCAGGTAAGGAAGTGCGCCTCGAGATGCTCGCGCGTGCGCACGAACGCCGGGCGGCCCTCCAGGCCCGTCTTGGCGACCTCGAACGACTCCTCGATGCGCCAAAGCTCGCGGTAGGTGTCGATGACGCGCTTGTCGTCCCAGTCGGTCTCGCTGGTCACGATGCAGCAGTACCCGTCGCACGCCTCGGCCTCCTTGACGGCCTCCCAGTCGATCTCGGGCCTTTCGGCGCACTGCGCGACCTCGCCGGCCTCCGGGTCGAAGTCGACGTTTTTCACGAACCGGGCGGCGCCGAGGCGGGTCGCGCGTGTGTATGCGCCGGGGCTCTCTGCAAGCCGGCGGGACTTTTCGAGCGCCTTTTCGCGCTCGCGGCGCGCCCGCTCGGCGTACTTGCGCGACCAAAACGCCACAACCTTCACCTCGACCGGCACGCTTTTTGCCTTGCCGTCAGGCCCTTTCACGCGGACGGTCTTCGTGCCCCGCCTGCTCTTGCGCTTGAACCCGTCCTCGCCGCGCTTTCGGTAGCCTTCCTCTGAGAGCGCCCAGCGGCGCAGCTCGCCGCTCGACTTCGTGGCGCGCACCGACTGGCCGAACACGAAGCCGTCGCCTTTGCCCGCGGCCGCCGCGATGCTTTGCGAGCAGTTCATCCCCTTGTCGGCGACGATGACGACGCGCCGCACGCCGACGCCGCCTTGAGGTCGGGCAAGGCCTCTATGGGCGTTTGCGAGTCGTTGGCGCTCCCCTCGAAAAGCCTGTAGGCCACGGGGACGCCGCCGCCGTCCTGCAAAAGCCCCATCTGAACGATCGGGTTGGGCCTATGTTCTTTGGAGGCGCCTCGTTTTCTGAAGCCGTCCGGGTCGCATTCGAAGTAGAAGTTGGCGCAGCCGTAGTAGTCGCGGGACAGGTCGTGGCCCAGGCTCGGGGCTGTCGCCCTGTTCGTCGCGGCGATCACCCGCGTGCGCGCCTTGGCGAGCTCGTCGAGCGCGCGGTAGACCTCGCGCTCGGAGGCGTCGCAGCGCTGGAAGCGCAGGCCCGCCCTTTCCCAGGCGGCGCGTTTGGAGCCGGGGGCGAGCAGCCTTTCCGAGACGAGCAGGCGGGCGACCGCGTTGAGGTCGTAGGCGACCCTCCTGCCGGCAAGATGGTTGCGAAGCGCCTTCTCTATGCCGAGCGCGTCGTAGTATGCCATCGCCACGCAGTCCCCGGCGCACATGCGGTTGGCGCGGCGCTTGCCGACCTTCTGCGCCATGCGAAGCCCGATCGCGACCGGCGCCGTCTCTGCGGCCCGAGCGGCACCCAGCTCGTCGCGGATCGCCTCGCATCTCGCGAGCGCGTCCGGCCCCCACACACGCTCCAACTCGTCGAGGTGGCCCAGCGTGCGCACCGTCCTGCTGCGCGCCTTGCCCTTATCGTCCCGATACGACTCGGTCACCGACAGGTGCACCCGCCCGTTCGGCTTCCTCGTCTTCTTCAGATGCATATCGGCCCCCGTCCGGGGAAACGTACGCCCCCATATACAATAACGCGACATAACGCGACAAGAACAACTTTATAGATTTGACAAAGAAAAAAGCCTCTGCCTGGGGCTTTTCCTGAAAAACTGATTATTGAACTGTCAAACTACGGCGGAGGCACACCTGCTTCGCCAACGGCGACTACTGCGATTTCAGCCTGAAGCCGGGTGCGCCGCTCTTGCCTTACTGGCC
>CAZBEP010000342.1:0-1979 GCA_964490925.1 uncultured Eggerthellaceae bacterium
GCGAGTGGTATCGCGAGGGTCGCGTGCCGCTGCACACGCTGCGCGCGAAGATCGACTACGGTTTCTCCACGGCCGCCACGACGATGGGCTCCATCGGCGTGCAGGTGTGGGTGTACCACGGCGAGGTCCTGCCCGGCCAGAAGGCGCCCCAGCCGGCGCTCGAGGGCAGCTCCCGCCAAAATCGCTCCCGCCGAGGCGACCGCAACGAGAGGGGGGCGAAGTAAATGCTGGTTCCCAAGCGCGTGAAGCACCGCAAGGTGCAGCGAGGGTCGATGAAGGGCAAGGCCAAGGGCGGCACGAAGCTCAACCACGGTAGCTGGGGCATCCGCGCCCTGGAGGCCGCCTGGATCACGAACCGCCAGATCGAGGCCGCCCGTGTCGCGATGACCCGCCAGATGAAGCGCGGCGGAAAGGTGTGGATCACCATCTTCCCCGACAAGCCGGTCACGCAGAAGCCTGCCGAGACCCGCATGGGGTCGGGAAAGGGCAACCCTGAGAAGTGGGTCGCGGTCGTCAAGCCCGGCCGCATCATGTTCGAGATCGACGGCGTCGACGAGGCGACCGCGAAAGAGGCGCTTCGCCTCGCGATCAACAAACTGCCGATCAAATGCAAGATCGTGACGCGCGAGACTGAAGGGCAGGAGTAACCGATGAAACCAGCCGAGATCCGCGAACTTTCTGGCGCCGATCTGGAGGCGAAGCTCAAGGAAGCGCGCGCGGAGCTGTTCAACCTGCGCTTCCAGATGGCGACGAGCCAACTCGACAACACGGCTCGCCTGAAGCAGGTCAAGAAGGACGTCGCCCGCATCCTGACCGAGATGCGCGCGCGCGAGCTGAGCGCATAGCGAGAAGAGGGAGAGAGAGGCATGAGCGAACAACGCAATTCCCGCAAGGTGCGCCAGGGCGTCGTCGTCAGCGCGGTCAACGACAAGACCTGCGTCGTGAGGGTCGAGGAGCGCAAGCCGCATCCGGTGTACAAGAAGATGATGACGTCGACGAAGAAGTTCCACGCGCACGACGAGAAAAACGAGTGCGGCGTCGGCGACACCGTGCAGATCATGGAGACCCGCCCGCTGTCGAAGCTCAAGCGTTGGCGCGTCGTGAAGATCGTCGAAAAGGCCAAATAGAGGCTGCGGACACGACGCTCGACATACTCAAGCGAAGGTAGGTTGAAGCAATGATTCAGGTGCAAACCGTACTCGCGGTGGCCGACAACTCGGGCGCGCGCAAGGTGCAGTGCATCAAGGTCCTCGGCGGCTCGAAGCGCCGCTACGCAAGCCTCGGCGACGTGATCGTCTGCAGCGTCAAGGAGGCGATGCCCAACGGGGGCGTGAAGAAGGGCGAGGTCGTCCGCTGCGTCATCGTGCGCGTGAAGAAGGAGGTGCGCCGCACCGACGGAAGCTACATCAAGTTCGACCAGAACGCCTGCGTCCTCATCGATCAGAGCGGCGCTCCCCGCGGCACGCGCATCTTCGGGCCGGTCGCCCGCGAGCTGCGCGACAAGCGCTATATGAAGATCGTGTCCCTGGCTCCGGAAACGCTGTGAGGGGGTGTGCGCAATGACGAAAATGCATGTGAAGAAGGGCGACAAGGTGCGCGTTCTCGCCGGCAAGGACAAGGGCAAGGAAGGCGTGATCCTGCGTTCCTTCCCTGCGAGGCAGCGCGTGACGGTCGAGAAGATCAACATGATCAAGAAGGCCATGCGACCCACCCAGCAAAACCCGCAGGGCGGGATAGCCACGATGGAGGCTCCGATCCACGTGTCGAACGTGATGCTCGTCTGCCCGAAGTGCCACAAGGCGACGCGCGTCGGCCGCGAGTTCCGCGACGACAAGAAAGTCCGCATTTGCAAGAAGTGCGGAGCTGTTGTTGAATAGCTCGCCTTTCGGCGAGCTATTCTGCCGACGCTGCGCGGCACCCTGGCACGCCATCTTGCGGCTCCAAGCCCTCCTCGCGTACGGAGTACGCGTCGTCGGGCT
>CAZBEP010000343.1:0-1978 GCA_964490925.1 uncultured Eggerthellaceae bacterium
AAGGGCCTCCGCGGACCTCCTCGTGCGTGCGCGGGCCGGGGATCCTCCCGAGCCGTGGCTAACTCCTCCCAAGCCGCAGATTTCGGACGCCCCGCCGCCTGCGCGCCCCGCCGCCCGCCCTCGCAGGTGAGCCGCCGCTTCCGCCTCCGAGGCTCCTCCCTCGGAGCGACGCCCGCGCTCGGCCGGGTCCCGCCGCAGGTGCGCCGGGTTCGCTGGGCCTCGCCGCCCGCGCGCCCCGCTGCCCGCGCTCGGCCGAACCCCGCCGCAAGCCGCCCGCGCGCCCCGCCGCCCGCGCCCGCCCGCGCCCGGCCGCCCGCCCCCGCAGGCGCGCCTCGCCGCCCGCGTTCGGCCGAGCCCCTCCCTCGGAGCGGCGCGCGGGCGGCTCGGAAAGCCCCAATGGCGAAGCCCCTGGGAGGCCGCAGGCTCATTGATCATCGTTTCCCTAAGCTGTGTGCGCATATCGGAGCGCGCGAGGTGAAGTACGCCAAACGGTATCAGCTCGGACAGCTTCTGGGCGGCATTGCCGAGAACTTGCTGCTCACGGCGGCTCCGCACAACGGCAAGCCAGAGGGCTTCCAGCTCTTCACGAGCCTTGTGGATCGCGACCGCTTCGGGGGCGCCAGGCGCATAAAGCCGAGGAAGGCCGCTCTGTGGCAGGAAATCCTTTCCGAAACAAACACATCGCCGCCTTTTGAATCTCGCAAACAGGAGCTTGACGTTTCAGATGTGATGCGGCGACTGGTCAGGGAAGGGCTGTTGCGCTTGCCCTCGCCCGAGGCAATCCGCCGGTCGTTGCGACGCAGGCGCGAGAAGCTCATCGTTTTCATCGAGCGCAAAGACACGCTGGAGTACCTCGCCACTGAAAGGCTCGACTCGTGACCGCAAACGCCGGACTCGTCCTGCCAGGCGGGCGAGAGCGTGCCGGCTACGGAAAAGCTGCCGTAGAGAGTAGAGACACTTGCCGAAGGCTCCTTTGGCGCTTCATGCGCTTCATGCGCTTCTATCGAGACTTTCCGAGGATTGCTCCGACGCCGTCAGAACAATCCCGCACGTTGCTGTCGAGCTTGCGTTCGGAGTGCGTGCGCGAGCCGAATCGGGCATTCCGCCCGTCCAGAGGGCGATATCGGAGAATTGCAACACGCTGAACATCAAAGAGTATCGTTTTGACGGATAAGCATGCGGCGTCTTTCCTTCGGCCGAATGAGATGACGGCCTTCCCGGTGGATCGTAGGTGATCGGCGTAGGTGATCGGATGCAGCTCTCCGGCGGACGCGCGCACGGCGTACCCGTACGGCCTATGCGTTTTGCGCATGCGGGGGGTATACTGTAGCGGTTGTGAAGAAGCGCTGGCGCTCGCAGTGCGGGAGCGCCGACGACCGCATGAAAGGATCAACGCAGCAATGGCGACCATCTCAACCGCAGACTTCAAAAACGGCATGTGCATCGAATACAACGGCAAGGCATGCACGATCGTCGAGTTCCAGCACGTCAAGCCCGGCAAGGGCGGCGCGTTCGTGCGCACGAAGCTGCGCGACATCCGCACCGGGCGGGTGGTCGACTACACTTTCAACGCGGGCACGAAGTTCGACTCCATCCGCCTCGAGACGAAGAAGCTCCAGTACCTCTACAACGACGGCGCCGACTTCAACTTCATGGACATGGGCACCTACGAGCAGTCCTCGGTGCCGGCCGAGGTCGTGGGAGAGGCTGCGAAGTGGCTCAAGGAGAACGACGAGGCATCGCTGCTGTTCGCGGACGAAGAGCTCGTGAGCATCGAGCCGCAGATGTTCGTCGAGCTCGAGGTCACGGCGACCGAACCCGGCTTCAAGGGCAACACCGCCACCAACACCACCAAACCGGCCACCCTCGAGACGGGCGCGACCGTCCAGGTGCCGACGTTCATCGAGATCGGGGACGTGCTGCAGATCGACACGCGCGACGGGCGCTTCGTCAAGCGCGTGTAGCCTCCGGCCTGGCC
>CAZBEP010000344.1:0-1978 GCA_964490925.1 uncultured Eggerthellaceae bacterium
CTCGTGTCGAGCTACACGAAGGCTTTAAAGCAGCTCTTCGACGTTTTGGGCGTCGAGCCCGACGAAGAGGGCGAGGTGACCGAGCTTGACGAGTTCATCGACGCCACGCCGAAGAGCCGGAAGCCAAGAGCCGACAAGACGGGCTGACCCCGAGGCCTTCGGCAGCGAGTGGGCAGCCTTCAAGGCCGTCGCCGACGCCGCCCGCTTCGAGCTTTTCGACTGGCAGGTTGCCGTCGGCAGGCAATGGAGCGCGACGCGCGAGGACGGCAGGTGGGCGGCGGGAACCTGCGGGCTCTCCATTCCGCGCCAGAACGGCAAGACGGTCGGCTGCATCGGCGTCCGCGCCGTCGGCGGCTGCATCCTCAAAAACGAGCAGGTGCTCTACACCAGCCAGCTCCAGAGCACCTCGCGCGAGACCTTCGAGGAATGGTCGGCTCTGGTCGAGACGCGGGGGCTTCGCAAGTACCTGAAGGCGATACGCGGGGCGATCGGGCGCGAGTCCATCGAGTTCAAGAACGGCTCCCGCATCAAGTTCATGGCGAGAACCGACACGGGCGGGCGCGGCAAGCATTGCGACCTGCTCGTGTTCGACGAGGCGCAGTGCCTCACCGACATCGAGCAGTCGAGCTACATGCCCGCGCAGTCCGCGAGCGCGAACCCGCAGACGCTCTACGTCGGCACGCCGCCCGACGAGAGGTCGCCCGGGGACGCCTTCCGCCGCGTGAGGGACGGCGCGCTTTCCCATGCGCCCCGCACGGCGTGGGCGGAGTGGGGCGCAAGCGAGATCGGCGACGCCTCCGACCGCGACCGCTGGTACGCGACGAACCCCTCGCTGGGGCTTCTGATCCTAGAGGAAACCGTAGAGATCGAGAGCACAAGCCTGACGTCCGACCGCTTCGCCCGCGAGCGTCTGGGGTGGTGGAGCAAGCCCGCAGAGATAGAGCGCGTCATCGCCGCGAAGGCGTGGGCGAGGTGCCGCGACGAGAGGCCCTGGGGCGAGGCGGGCAAGCCTCCGGCGGACGGCTGGTACGGCGTGGGCGTGAAGTTCAGCGTCGACGGCAGGCGGGCGTCTCTCGCGTGCTGCCTTCGCAGCGCGTCCAGGGCGCCCCACGTCGAGGTGGTCAAGTCTCTCGACACGTCCCGAGGGACGCGGCGGATCGCGCAGTGGATCCTCGGCCACAAGGACAAGGTCGCGCTCGCGCTCGTCGACGGCAAGCGCGGAGAGGCCGTCCTGCAGGCTCTTTCCGAGGAGAGGTTCCCGAAGGGCGCGGCGGCCTCAACGAAAAGCCCCGACATGGCGAAGGCCAACGCCGCCTTCGTCGACGCCGTGAACTCATGCGAGGTGACGCATTTCGGGCAGCCCGCGCTGGACGACGCGGCGACGCTGTGCCCGAGACGGAAGCTCGGCGCGGACGGCTTCGGCTTCGACGACGCCCCCGACGCGGACTCGACGCTGATCGAGGCGTGCGCGCTCGCCTACCGCGCGGCGATGACGGCCAAGAGGAACCCCAACCGGAAGCTGAGGGTCGGATGAACATCTCGGGAATCGAGAACGCGAGCGGCCTTGCCCACGAGGACGCCGCCGCGCTGCGCGACCTGGTGGACGTCCACGAGAGCCGCGCCGCGCGCAACATGATGCTCGCGTCCTACTACGAGGGAGACCATAAACCGGCGAGCATCGGCATCGACAACGTGCCAGACTCGGTCGGGCCGGACGTCAAGTGCGACTGGGCCCGAAAAGCGGTCACCAGCGTGAGCGAGCGCGTGCGCCTCGACGGCTTCGTGTTCGAGGGGGACTACACGGACGACGCCCTCTCGCGCGTCGTGCGCGACAACTCGCTCGTCACCGCCTACAACCGCCACGTCGCGAGCGAGCTCGTCCACGGCTGCATGTTCGCGACCGTCCAGCGAGACGAGAAGAGGACGACCGTCCGCATGCACAGCGCGGAGACCTCCGCCGCCATATGGGACACGGCGG
>CAZBEP010000345.1:0-1964 GCA_964490925.1 uncultured Eggerthellaceae bacterium
GCGGCGGCGGGGGCGGCATCGACCGCGGGACGAGGGCGGGCGGGGACTGCAAGGCAGACGACAAGGGCATGACCGACCCCGAGCCGATGGACGCCATCCCCGACGAGTTCGTCGAAGAGGCCGAGCTGCGCCGTCAGGAGCTGCTCGAGGCCGCCGCCGACTGCGACGACGACCTCATGGAGAAGGTTCTCATGGAGGAGGAAGTCTCCGTCGCCGAGCTCAAGGCCGCCATGCGCAAGGGCGTCATCGCCTGCACGCTCAACCCCGTGTTCGTGGGTTCGGCCTACAAGAACAAGGGCGTGCAGGAGCTGCTCGACGCCGTCGTCGACTACCTGCCGGCCCCGGGCGACGTTCCCCCCATCACGGGCACGAATCCCGAGACCGACGAGGAAGAGGAGCGCCCCTCCGACCCGAAGGAGCCCTTCGCGGCGCTCGCCTTCAAGATTATGACGGACTCTTACGTCGGCAAACTCACCTATCTGCGCGTCTACTCCGGCAAGCTCGATTCGGGCTCCTACGTGCTCAACGCGTCGAAGGGCAAGAAGGAGCGCGTCGGGCGCCTGCTGCAGATGCACTCGAACCAGCGCATGGACGTCGATTCGTGCCAGGCTGGCGACATCGTCGCGGTCGTGGGTCTCAAGGACACGACGACGGGCGAGACGCTGACCGACGAGGGCCGCCCGATCATCCTCGAGTCCATGCAGTTCGCCGACCCCGTGATCGACATCGCCATCGAGCCAAAGACGAAGGCCGAGCAGGACAAGATGGCCGTCGGCCTGCAGAAGCTCGCCGAGGAGGACCCGACCTTCCGCGTGTCCACCAACCACGAGACCGGCCAGACGATCATCGCCGGCATGGGAGAGCTGCACCTCGAGATCATCGTCGACCGCCTGCTGCGCGAGTTCAAGGTCGAGGCGAACGTCGGCAAGCCGCAGGTCGCCTACCGCGAGACGGCGACGCAGCCGGTTATGGGTGCTGAGGGCAAGTTTGTCCGCCAGTCCGGCGGTCGCGGCCAGTACGGCCATGCCGTCATCAACATGTATCCGCAGGAGCCCGGTGCTGGCTACGAGTTCGAGAACAAGATCGTCGGCGGTGTCGTGCCGAAGGAGTACATCCCGGCCATCGACAAGGGCATTCAGGAGGCGCTGAACTCCGGTGTGCTTGCGGGCTATCCCGTCGTCGATGTCCGCGTCGAGCTCGTTGACGGCTCCTACCACGAGGTCGACTCCTCCGAGGCGGCCTTCAAGGTCGCGGGCTCCATGGCGATCAAAGACGCTCTGAAGAAGGGCTCCTCGGTCATCCTCGAGCCGGTTATGGCTGTCGAGGTCGAGACGCCCGAGGAGTACCTGGGCTTTGTCATGGGCGACATCCCTTCGCGCCGTGGCATGATCCAGGGCCAGGAGAAGCGCGGCAACGCCACCGTCATCAGCGCGAAGGTTCCGTTGAGCCAGATGTTCGGCTATGCAACCGATCTGCGCAGCGGCACGCAAGGCCGCGCCGTCTATACGATGCAGTTCGATTCTTACGAGCCGGCGCCCAAGAGCGTGGCGGACGAGATTATCAGCAAGGCTGGCGGGAACGCGTAGGCGCCCGCGAGGCACGATGGAGGTAATGCAAGTGGCTAATCAGAAAATCCGCATCCGTCTCAAGGGTTACGATCACGAGATCGTGGATCAGTCTACGAAGCTCATCGTCGATACCGCCCAGAAAACGGGTGCCAAGGTGTCCGGTCCTATTCCGCTGCCGACGGAGCGCAACCTGTACTGCGTCATCCGCTCGCCGCATGTCAACAAGGATTCGCGCGAGCAGTTCGAGATGCGCACGCACAAGCGCCTGATCGACATCCTCGAGCCGACTCCCAACACGGTCGACTCGCTGATGCGTCTCGATCTGCCGGCCGGCGTCGATATCGAGATCAAGCTGTAAGGAGTGACGCTCGCCATGATCAACGCAATCTACGGGAA
>CAZBEP010000346.1:0-1962 GCA_964490925.1 uncultured Eggerthellaceae bacterium
CTACAACCCTCCGGTTAACAGCCGGATGCTCTGCCGTTGAGCTACCGAGGAATGCAGGCGCTTCACAACGCGCGCAAAATGGAATTATACCGAAGGATCACCGACGCGCAAGGGGCATTTCCCCGCCTCCCGATTGAACGGCAGGCGCCGCAGGCGCCGCAGGCTCGCAGACGCCCTCGCCCCAGGCACCCCAGACGCCAACAGCAGGCGCCAGCAGCCAGCAGACGTGCGTCGAGCGGCCGCAAAAGACCCGCGACACGCAATGCCGGCCGCAAAAACACGAACACTTGTTTCCAGTACAAGCCTCAGGACGTATAATAGCGGGCGGATACAGCGGGCAATCCGCGCGGGCGGACGGCTCGCACACGCGGACGCAGCGGGCGACCGCGCGGAGCGGACGGGCACGGCAGACGGCTCGCGCGGGGCGGGCGATCGGAAAGGCATCAGCGTGACGCAGGCGCACGAAGTCATAGAGCGCATCCTGGCACAGGCGCGCGAGAAGGGCGCCGGCCGACGCGCGTCGAAGGTCTACGAGGACGAGCCGATCATCAGAACCGGAGCCGACCTCGCACGCGAGCGCGCCGCACGCGAGCGGGCGCGCGGCGATGCGGAGCGGGCGTTCCTCGCGATGCCTGGGGCGGGCGGGCGCGCCTCCCGCCCCGCCGCACCTTTCCCCCGCAGGCGCGAACGCGGCACGGCCTCGCGGCGCGCGGCGGCGCGCGAGCCGCTGCAGGACTTCCTTCCGCAGCATCGTTTCCCGGACGAACCCGACCGCGCCGCGCCGCCCTGCGAGCTCCCGCCGCTCCTGCGCGAACTGCGCGCCCTCGAGCGCGCAAACGACCCGTACTCGACGCAGCGCGACCGGCTCTTCGTGCGCCAGGCGCGCCTTGCGGCCGACTACGAGGACGACTACGCCTTCGAGGGGTCGTTCCACCACTACTTCCCCACCTACCAGGCCATGACCGACGCGCAGCTTCGCGGCTACTTCGCTTGGCGCACGTCCGTGCGCCGAGGCGCCGTGCGCAAGACCTCGCTGTCGTTCGCGTTCGTCTACCTCTACGAGCTGATCAACGGCATCGGGGCGCCGTCGCCCGAAGCGGGCTACGAACGCCTGCTCGATTTCTGGCGCGCCTACCGTGCGCTCGACGACGGCATCGACCGCTACGTCCGCATCTGGCTGCACGACTACGTCGTCTACCACGGGCTCGACCGCGCGCTGCTCGCCCTCGACCCGCCTGCCGACCCTCGGCGCGACGCGCGGCTCGCACCCGACCGCGCGCTCGGCATCCTGCTCGCTGCGGCCGAACCGAACGCGCAGGCCGCGGCCGGGCCGCCCAAAGGGTCGGGCGAACGGCCCGGCGACGGCCAGCCGTCCGATGACGAGCTGTTCGCCGCCCTCTGCGCGCTGTCGACCTACCACCTCGACGCCTCGCGCCTCTTCCGCGACGAACCCGACCTCGCCCGCCGCGGAGCCTGCGCCGCGTGGCGCGCGTTGTCGGCCTACTACCGCGCGCACCGGCGCCGCACGCTGTTCGAGAACCTCTTCGGACTCCGGTCGCAGCGACCCTACCCCCTGTTCAGATCCGCCGTGTTCTTCGGCGAGGCGCGCGAGGGGGAAACCGTGTACGAAGAGAGCCCCGCGCGCCGCTTCGTCTGCCGCGGCCGGCGCTGGTCCGAAGATGCCTTCCACGCCGCCGTCGTGCCCAATCGCGACCTCGGCCGCATCCTCAAGGCGCTCGACTGCGCCCTGCGGGAGCGCTGCGGAAGCGCGCACCCGCTCAAGCCGCCCGACGTGCCGAAGTATGTGCGAACCGTCATCGGCGACGTCGTGGACGGACTGATCGAGGAGCGGCGGCGGGCGTCGCTGCGGCGCGTCGATATCGACTTCTCGAAGCTCGCCGGAATTCGCGCGGCGGCCGCCGAGACGCGCGAAGCGCTCCTCGTCGACGAGGAGCGCGAGGA
>CAZBEP010000347.1:0-1960 GCA_964490925.1 uncultured Eggerthellaceae bacterium
TCCTCCTGCACCTCATCCCCGCTCGACGTGACTCCTTCGATGAGCTCCGGCACGCCGGCAAGCTGCGAGGCGGCCGTCTCCTCGGGGGCGGGCGTGATGGCGCCATAGGGGCAGGCTTGGGCGCATGATCCGCATGAGATACAGGTCGAGGAATCGACAACGGTCAGGCCCACGTCGTCTTTGTGCACCGCGCCGGTCGGGCAGGCCGCGACGCAGGCGGCGTTCGCGCAGTGGTTGCACATGATGGGCCGGTAGCGGTACTCGACGTCGGGGAAGGTGCCGCTCGTCTCCGCGACGTGGTAGCTCACGAACACCCCTTCGGGGATCTCGTTCTCGATCTTGCACGCTATGTCGCATGCCCCGCAGCCGATGCAGTCATGAAGGTTGATGATCATAGCGTACCGGGTCATGCCTGTGCCACCTTTCTGATCTTCACGCGCGCGAAGCCCCCGTGCCGCGCCGTCTGGCCGCTGATGCGGTCGTAGGCGACGGGCAGAATCTCGTTGTTGTTGCCGCCGCGCGGCTCGGCGGCCGCGTAATCGGCGGCGGAGACATGCCCGAACGCCCAGTGCCCCTGGCCATAGCATTTGATGACGACGCCGGGGCGGGTGCCCTCCCAGCCCTTAGCCGTCACCTGGATGCTTCCCTGCACCGATTCGACCTCTACGACGTCGCCGTCGTCGAGACCGAGCGCTTCCATGTCCTGCGGATTGATCTTAATCACGTCGTCCCATGTGGCATCTCCCAGGTCAAGGTCTTTGAACTCCTGGTACAGCGTCAGGTTCGCACTGCGCCCCTCGCGGTTCAGGCGGCTGCGATGCTCGCTGAAGATGTAGGGATACTCGTCCTCGTCGCCAAAACGGACCGCAGGCTCGTAATGGGGCACGTAGCAGATGCCTCCGCGCGCCTCGTAGCCCCAGAGCTCCATGCACTCGTCGACGGATTTCGTGTACGTCCACGCCTTCTCTTCGAGCTGGGTTTTCAGCGTCTCGCTATAGAACTCGTACTTCCCCGTCTCGGTCGAGAAGTCGCCCCAGTCCGTCTTTGTCGAGACGGCGCTGCGGCAGAACACGCCCTTCGAGCAGAAAGTACGCCAGGAGGAGGGCGCGTCCTCCGATTCGTAAGTGCCGTCCCAGGCGGGAGCGGTCCGCAGCTTCGTCACGATCTCCGCGAAGCTTTCTTCGTCGGTGGGAAGGTTCCCGGTCTCGGGATCGACGAAGGCGCGCGAATAGTAGCGGTACACGTTGTCGAAGCCCTTGTCGCGCAGCTTTTCGGCAAGCGCCCAGGCAAGCTCGGTCTCGTCGGCCTTCGCGTCCCACAGCGGCGTGACGACCGGCTGCTCGATGGAGATGTAGCGGACGAGGTTCTGGTAGTTCGTAACGTAGCCCCACTGCTCGAACATCGGGTGCTTGGCAGGGAGCACGATGTCTGCGAACTGGGCGGACTCGCTCGGGTTGTAGGTGATGCAGACGTAGAACGGCACCTTGGCGAGCGCCTGCTCCCACCGCTGCGCCCCGGTGCAGGAAAACGCGTAGTTGCAGTACTTGCTCATGAGCACTTTGATCTCGTATGGATCCTCGTCGAGGATGACCTCGGCGAGGTTGTTCGTCAGCACCTGGCTCGAATGCGCTCCGTCGCTGCCGATCGCCGGCCATTCGATGCGGTTGCGGTGGTCGCACTTCGGCGCCCGGTCCGCCGTTCGGGCGAGGCTGTCGCGATAGGGACGGTGATCCGGCCATGCCCCGACGCTGATGCTTTGCGGATGCTGGGACCCGCCGGTGTTCTGGTAGCTTCCCACGAGGCCGTTGAGCGCCTCTGCCGCCATGGCCCCGTAGATGCCGTTGGGCTGGTTGGAGGTGCCGGGGCTCATCCACGAGCACGCCGCCGTGCCGTACTTCGCGAAGTCCTTCGCAACGCTTTCGATGTCATCGGCGTCGATGCCGCAGATCTCCGCCGCCCA
>CAZBEP010000348.1:0-1946 GCA_964490925.1 uncultured Eggerthellaceae bacterium
ACGCCGCCCTCTCAAGGCGGAGGTCGCCGGTTCGAATCCGGTCGGAGCTACCATGAACGTCCGAGGCCGGGCTGCATAGCAGCTCGGCCTCTTTTTACGAGCGAGCCCCTGCGCGTGCCTGCCCTGCGCGGCCCTTCTCCTTCCGCGTCGCGCGCTCTGCCCGGCTCACTGCGCGGCGCGCTCGCGCACGAAGGCCAGCAGGGCCTCCCGCTCGTTTTCCACGCGCCCTTCTATAACGGCTTCAAGGGCGGCTCTAAGGGCGGCGCCGACTTCCGGCCCCGCCTCGACGCCGGCGGCCATCACGTCGCGCCCGTCGACGGCGAGCCTGCTGCGCGTGAACGCCTCCTTGCCCTCGACGACCTCGTCGAGCACGCGCAAAAGCGCGTCGGCGTTCTTGGCGCCGCTGCGATGGGCGGGCGCGTGTGCGAGAGAGTCCGCCTTCTGCAGCGCGCACAGCGACCGGAACAGCCCGACGTCGCCGCCAAGCGACCGCAGCGCGCGGCGCACGGCCTTGTGCGTCGGGGCGATCTCGTCGTCGTGGTGCCGCACGAGGGAGACGACGCGCTCCGCAAGGCGCCGCGGCAGCTTGAGCCGACGCATGACTCCTTCGGCAATCTGGGCGCTTACAAGGGCGTGCCCGTAGAAGTGCCCGCGGCCTCCCTCGTCGAGGAAGAAGGTCGCCGGCTTGCCGAGGTCGTGGCAAAGCGCCGCCCAGCGTACCGCCGCCTCCGGCGGGCAGGCTCCGACGACGCGCGCGGTGTGCTCGAATACGTCGTAGCAGTGGTACGGCGTGCGCTGGTCGAAGTCGCGCGTCGCGACGATCTCCGGCAGCGCGACGGAGATCGCCTCGGCGGTGCCGAGCAGCGCCTCGCAGGCGAACGGGCCGACGAGAAGGAGCCCGAGCTCGTGGGCGACGCGCTCGGCCGACACGCCGGCGACGAGCCGCTTCTGGGCGTTCATGGCGCGCAGCGCGCCCTCGTCGATGGCGAATCCGAGCTGCGAGGCGAACCGACAGGCGCGCAGGATGCGCAGCGCGTCCTCGGCGAAGCGCGCGGCGGGGTCGCCCACGGCGCGCAGCACGCGGCGGGCGAGGTCTCCCGTGCCGCCGTACGGGTCGCACAGGCCGCGTGCGGGATGGTAGGCGATCGCGTTGACGGTGAAGTCGCGCCGGGCGAGATCCTCCTTGATCGACGATGCGGCGCTTACGCGGTCGGGGTGCCGGTGGTCGCTCGAGGGCCCGTCGACGCGAAAGGACGTGACCTCGACGGGCGTCCCGTCGACGATCGCCGTGACGGTGCCGTGCGCGGCGCCCGTTTCGATCACGGAAACGTCCTGCGCGGCGAACAGGTCGCGCGCTGTCTCCCAGGGAGCGGAGCACGCGATATCGACGTCGGCGCACGGCCTGCCGAGCAGGGCGTCGCGCACGAAGCCACCCACGGCCCACGCCTCGTGTCCCCCGTCCTCGAGTATCGCGAGGGCGCGGCGCGCGGCGAAGGGAAGCTCGATGGGGGCGGAGGGCGGCGCGTCCTGCTCGCCGCGTTCAGTCATCATGGCAGGCTCCCGTCGTTCAGGATATGCCCGCAGACCCTGCGGCGCGGGCGTCCGTACGCGAGCAACCGTACGCCACTGCGGGCAAAAGGGCAAGCGTCATGCGCGCATAGCGGCAACTCCGAAAAGCTCCGACAAGCCTCCGAAAAAGTTCGGAAAGGCCGCTGAAATCTCGGTGTGAAGAGATTGTGATGGACGGTTTATTTCTGCGCCCTGACGAAAGAGGTGCGTATAATGTGCAAGCTGCCTTGAGCTGAACGGAGCGTTTCGCAAGGCTTCCGCAAAGGAAGAAGCGAGCGCAGGGAGTTTTTAGCGCAAGGCAGAGGGAAGAACGAGTTTCTTCCTCGCGCCTCTCGGGAGAGACGGCGCAGGCGGCGGGCGCCGCCGGCACCTTGGGA
>CAZBEP010000349.1:0-1945 GCA_964490925.1 uncultured Eggerthellaceae bacterium
GCTGCGGGCTGAAGATCTATGTCAACGACGAGGGTGTCATAGACCACGTCGAGG
Source organism: uncultured Eggerthellaceae bacterium (assembly GCA_964490925.1). GTDB lineage: Bacteria > Actinomycetota > Coriobacteriia > Coriobacteriales > Eggerthellaceae > CAZBEP01. Next base: position 55 of record CAZBEP010000349.1, read on the forward strand.
GGGATGAGAACAACCCGATCACGAAGGGGCGCCTGTGCGCGCGCTGCATCGCGCTCAAGGACTACGTCTACAACCCGAGCCGCGTGATCTACCCCATGAAGCGCGATCCGAAGTTCAGGGGCCAGCACGACAAGTGGGAGCGCATCACCTGGGACGAGGCCTACGCCATTGTCAGAGAGAAGCGCGACTACTTCCGCGACACGTACGGGCTTGAGAGCATAGCGGTGTTTTCGGGGACGGGCCGTTCCGGCGGCATCCTCGTGTCTGATATGGCCCAGGCCGTCCTCGGCACGCCGAACGCCTGCTACACGCAGTCAGGTTACGCCTGCTATCAGCCGCGCTCGATGTCGTGTTCACACGTGCTCGGCGCCTACTATCCGGAGATGGACTACGCCGGCGGCCTCGAGGGGACCTACGACAACCCCGACTACTGCGTGCCCGAGGTCATGGTCATGTGGGGCAAGATGCCCCTGGCCTCCAACGGCGACGGCCTGTTCGGCCACGCCGTCATCGACCTCATGAAGCGCGGCGCGAAGCTCGTCAGCGTCGACCCGCGCGTCAACTGGCTCGCCACCCGCGCCGCCGTGCACCTGCGCGTGCGCCCCGGCACCGACACCGCCATGGCCATGGCGTGGCTGCGGGTGATCCTCGACGAGGACCTCTACGACCACGAGTTCGTGGAGTACTGGTGCTACGGCTTTGATGAGTTTGCCGCGCGCATCCGCGACCCGGAGCTCGGCATGACGGTCGAGCGGGCCGCCGGGATCTGCGAGGTTCCCGCCGAGGACATCTACGCCGCCGCCCGCATGTACGCCAACGCGAAGCCCGCCTCCATCGCCTGGGGCCTCGCCTTCGACCAGAACCAGAACGGCAACCAGGCCGCCCACTGCGTGCTCGCCCTCATGGCCATCACGGGCAACATCGACGTGCCCGGCGGCCAGATCGTCGCCGAGATCGACGCCGCCCCCGGTGTCGAGGACTCTGTTGTGACGGAAGGGGAAAAGACCGACTTCAACCTCGATAAGGCTGATGCTGGTGCCGACGACAACGCTGCCGAGGACGCTGCCCGCCCAACGCGACGCATTGGATGGGACAGCCTGCCCGAGGATCTGCGAAACAAGACGGTCGGCTACAAAGAGTACCCGCTCTACGTCGACAACATCCGCAACGCGCACGCCGACATGATGTTCGACGCCATGACGAAGGGGGAGCCCTACCGCATCCGCATGGGCTGGATCCAGTCTACAACTCTGCTTGCCCCGACCTGCTGCGCGCAGCCGCACGGCTGGTACGAAGGTCTGAAGAATCTCGAGTTCTGCATGGCGACCGATCTTTTCGTCACTCCTGCGATAGAGGCGGCCTGCGATCTGTTCCTGCCCTTGGCGACCTGCGCCGAGAAGGACGATGTCGCTATGACCCACTACGGCGGATCGCCGGTCTTCTACGGCGCCGTGAACAAGGCGGTTGACGTAGGAGAGGTCAAGTGCGACATGGATCTGATCATCGAGCTCGGTGAAGCGCTTGATCAGGATTGTCTGAAAGACGAAAACGGCGGAAGACTCTTCAAGGATCTTGAGGATTTTCTCACGCAGCGCCGTACGTCCGGGCCGATCAAGATGGATTTCGACAGCCTGAGACACAAGGTCAGCTATCAGCGTGGCGTGAACTACCGCAAGTATGAGACGGGCAAGCTGCGCCCCGACCGACACCCCGGCTTCCTGACCCCGACCGGGCGCATCGAGCTGTGGTCGACGGCCTACGCCCACTACGGCGAGGATCCGCTGCCCTACTACAGCGAGCCGGCTTTCAGCCCGCACACCGACCCTGAGCTCGCGAAGAAGTACCCCTACATCCTCACGACGGGCGCGCGTAACTACGCTTCCTTCCACGC
>CAZBEP010000350.1:0-1938 GCA_964490925.1 uncultured Eggerthellaceae bacterium
CCATCGTGTTCTCGAAGAAGTTCGACTCCATGCCCGTCGCGCCGACGCTGCCGATCTCCTCCTTGTCGACGAGCACCGTGACCGCCGTGCGGGAGGGGACGTCGTCGCCGAGCGCGAGCTGCGCGACGAGGGAGGTGTAGGCGCACACGCGGTCGTCCTGCCCGTAACCGATGATCATGCTGCGGTCGAACCCGAGCTCGCGGGCGCGCCCCGCCGGCACGACCTCGATCTCGGCGGACAGGAAGTCCTCCTCGTCCATGCCGTAGCGGTCGGCGAGCGCGGAAAGCAGGCGCGCCTTCACGGGGTCTTTCTTTTTTTCCTTTTCTGCATCGCCGCCGTTCGCATCAACGTCGCCCGAGGCCCCATCGGGCGCGCCGTCTGCGGGCGCGTCCGCCGGGCGGTTCCCCGCAAGCACGTCGAGCGCCTCGCCCTCGACGACTTCGCTGGCCTTTTTGTCAAGCTGCTCGCGCCCAAGGTGCGGCAGCAGGTCGGTCACGCAAAACACCGCGTCGCCCGGATCCTCGCCGATGCAGACATCGACAACCGACCCGTCCTTCTTCGCCACCACGCCGTGCAGTGCGAGCGGCAGCGCCACCCACTGGTAGTTTTTGATTCCGCCGTAGTAATGCGTGTCGAGAAACGCAAGCCCCTTCTCTTCGTAGAGCGGGTTCTGTTTGAGGTCGAGGCGCGGGGAGTCGATGTGAGCCCCGAGGATGTTCGCCCCCTCCGACAGCGGCTTCGAGCCGATGTGCACGAGGACGACCGCCTTGCCGTGGTCGCACGCCCACACCTTGTCGCCGGGCGAAAGCCGCTCGCCGCGCTCGACCGCATCCGCAAGCGGGCGGTACCCCGTCGCCTCCGCACGGGCGATCGCCGCCTTCGCGCATTCGCGCTCGGTCTTGTTCTCCGAGATGAAGTCGATGTAGTCGGCCGCCAGCTCATCGACGGCGGCGGCTCCCTCCCCCTCGTAGCGCCTCCATGCCGTTTCGCGCTCCATATGCTTTTCACGCCACCTTTCTGGGTTCGTACGTTCGGTTCGACCCTCATTGTCTGCAAATTCGACGATTTTGCAACTCATCGCGATCGGCTCGTCTGCGGCCGGCGCGCACGTGGTATAACGACGACACGAGCCGGACGCCGGAGAGGAGGCGGGCGGCTCCGAACCCGCGGCAGAGCACGCCGCAGGCGACCGCCCGCAGCGCGGCGGGCGGCGAACCCAGAGAGGCAAGGTCACAAGGAGGCACACCATGCTAAAGATGCGCGATGTCATGCCCACTGCTGCGAACTCGACGAACTTCAACGTCGTCGCGGACAGCAAGACCGAGGTCGGCACGACGCTCGACAATCTGAAAGCGGCCATCGCCGGGGAGACCGGCGCGTCCGCGAAGTACGCCGCGTTCTCGACGGCTGCAAAGGAGCAGGGCTATGAGCAGATCTCGCGCCTGTTCGCCGCAACGGCCGCAGCCGAGCAGATACACATAGACCTCGAGTTCGGCCTCGCGTCGAAGGCCGATCCCGACTACGAAAAGCCCGCCCCGCCCCACACCGCCCCGGCGGCGACCGACCTGAACATCATCGCGGGAGCGACGGGCGAGATCTACGAGACGTCGGACATGTACCCCGCGTTCATCAAGAAGGCGCAGGAAGAGGGGGACGACAAGGCCGTCATGGTGTTCACGCGCGCCAAGCTCGCCGAGGCCGTGCACGCGGAGCTTTACCTCGACGCGTACAACAACATCGACAGCCCCGACGACGACGCGTACTACCTCTGCCCGTTCTGCGGCTACATCCACAAGGGCGACGACTTCGAGAAGTGCCCGATCTGCCTCGCGAAAAAGGACAGGTTCAAGGCGTTTTAGCGCGCTCGAGCCGCTGCGGGGGCGCGGCGGGGCGCGGGGGAAGCGCGGCAGGCGCGCGGCGGCGCGGAGGGCGCGGGGG
>CAZBEP010000351.1:0-1936 GCA_964490925.1 uncultured Eggerthellaceae bacterium
TGGCGCCGGGAGGGCAGGGGCTACGCCGTCCGGGACGGCGACGCCATGCATCAAGTTCAATGCGTAGCGCCACCGCCCGTCCCGCAGGCCGATGTCCACCGCACGCGGCTCGGCCGGTGTCTGTCGAATCCGGACGGCGGGTCGGTGTACGCCTTCGGAGAACTTCGTCTGTCGACAGCCCCCATTCCTTCTATGCGAACTCCTATGCGAACTCATCGTCGTGCGGGACGTTCTCCGAGGCGCCGTTTCGACCCCTCCCGCCTGTCGGGGTCGAAACGGCGCGCCACGCGACTCTTTCTTGCGTCCTCGCGGCCTCGCCCGCCCTCCCGCCCCGTCCGTCCCCCCGGCCATCGACGATGGTGCTGCAATCCGGCTTCGGACGGGGCGTGGTACGATACATGCGAGGCGCGTGTGGGGGAAAGGAGGCGGCGTGGAAGTGCGAACCCCGATCACGGTTCGGTATGCGGATACCGACATGATGGGCGTGGTGTACCATGCGAACTATCTGCTGTACTTCGAGGATGCCCGCATGGATTTCCTCGCCCGCGCGGCAATGGGCTACGCCGATGTGGAGGCTGCGGGCTATGTGTGTCCTGTCGTCGGCATCGAGATATCGTATCGGGAAGCGCTGCGTTACGGCGAGCGAGCCTACACGCTGACGTGCGTGGAAGAGAGCCGCCCGACGAGGACGACATACCGTCACGAGGTGTATCGCGAGGGCATGGACGAGGCTTCGGACAGGCCGCTTGTGTCTGCTCGTGTGACGGTATGCATCGTCGAGCGGGGGACGTTTCGCCCCGTGAGCATCAAGCGTGCCTTGCCCGATCTATACGCTGCGCTCAAGCGCGCCGCACGTCCTCTAGCGGGCGAAGAGGGCGAGGCCGCCGCCGTTCAGAGGGACAGTACGTGATGCGGAACGGAGGACTGCCATGGCCGGGTCGTCGGCGTTTCGGGAGAGACTGAGGAGCATCGTCGGGGACGACGCGCTTCTGTCCGAAGAGCCGATGGCTCGCCATACGACGTTTCGCATCGGCGGGCCGGCAGAGTGGTTCGTCATGCCGGGAAGCGCTGAAGAGGCGGTGCAGATCGCTGCCGCCTGCCGCGAGGCGGAGACGCCGCTTCGCGTCCTCGGGCTGGGAAGCAACGTGCTCGTGTCGGACGAGGGGGTGCGCGGCGTCGTGCTCTGCCTCGCGGCTCGAATGAACGGGCTTTGCGTCGAAGAAGGGGGCGTCGTGCGCGCGCAAGCGGGTGCGACGAACGCTGCTGCGGCGGATCTCGCCTGCGACTGCGGGCTGGCGGGCTACGAGTTCGCCTCGGGCATACCGGGGACGGTCGGAGGCGCCGCGATCATGAACGCGGGCGCATACGGAGGAGAATTCGGTGACGTCGCTACGTCTGCGCTCTGTCTCGCGCCCGATGGGACGGTCGTCGAGGTGGGCGCGGACGAGGCGGGTTGGTCGTATCGCCGCAGCATGATGGGGGATCGGGGCTATGTCGTCCTCGAGGTCTCCATCCGCCTGAGCGAGGGCGACGTGCGCGAGATTCGCGCTCGCATGGATGATCTCGCCCGTCGGCGCGCGGAGAAGCAGCCGCTTGAGCTGCCGAGCGCCGGGAGCTCGTTCAAGCGCCCTGCCGGCCGCTACGCAGGCAGGCTTATCGCCGAGGCCGGCCTGCGCGGATTCCGCATCGGGGGCGCGCAGGTCTCCGAAAAGCACGCAGGATTCATCGTCAACATCGGGGGAGCGACGGCCGCAGACGTGCGCGCCGTCCTGTCCGCCGTGAGGGATCGGGTGCGTGAGACCTCGGGGGTCGATCTCGAGCCGGAAATCCGCTGCTGGGGCTTTTAGAACCCCTGACCTTCGGCCGAGGCGCGCTTTCCCCAGGGAGACGCCGATCAATCCATTCCGCCCGCCTTAAGCCCCGTGCCGGGCGCCTG
>CAZBEP010000352.1:0-1911 GCA_964490925.1 uncultured Eggerthellaceae bacterium
GCGTCCTCCGCCAACGCCGTCGATACCATGCCGAGGCTCGTCGTCAGAGCCAGGCACAGCGCCGCAAACACCGATACGATGCTGCGACACTTGGTTTCGAATGCCGTCTTGCGCATGCGAAACCTCCTTTCAGTGTCTTGGGTGCTGAATGCCAGCGCCCAACCGACTGTTTTGCGGCACAGCCCTTGCGCAAGGATCAGAACCCGACATCCCCGCACAAGGAAGTCTGCCGAGGCGAGAGGGAGCCGCCGATCTGTGATCGGCGGCTCCCTCCGTTTTCTCCGGCATTTAATGTGCCACAACTGAGAATAATTATGGAGAACTTGCGTGCGATTGTCTACTGTATCTTCGTACAGGTGTCTATATGACCTGGGGAAACGAAAAGACGGCGCATACCTCGGATCGACCGAGGCATCTGCGGGGAAGCGCTGAGCGGCCCATTCCGCCTCGCAGCCGCCCCCTACGCGAACAGCGCAGGGGCTTCCGAAAGGAACCGCTCGACGGGCAGATTCACATCGCCGACGACCATCGGCTGCGCCTGCGGATAGCGCGCGCAGAACCTTTCAAGTCCGCCTGCGCCTTTCACACGTCCGCTCTTGACCTCGATGGCGGTTACCGCGTCCCCCCGCGAGACGACAAAATCTACCTCGTCCCTCCCGTCGCGCCACCATCGAACCTGAAATCCCTCCTTCGCCGCCCGAGCGAGAAGGCGCGCGCCCACTGCGGATTCCACGATATGGCCCCGCACGCTTAGATCCGACGTCAGATCCCCCCGGCTTCCCTCCCATGCCGCCGTGACGAGCGACGGGTCGTACACTGCGAACCGCGGGGAGCCCGCGTTCGTCCTCAAGGGTTTGACGTCGAACTTCTTCAACCCGCAGAGCAGCCCGGCGCTCCCAAGCAATTCGAGGTAATGAGCGATCGTCGCGGTGTTGCCGCCGTCGTCGAGCTGCCCGAGCATCTTGCGATACGAAACCTCGAAGCCCGAATACTGCGCGCCGAGCACGAAGAGGCTCCTCAGAAGCGCCGGCTTTCGCACCTCTTCCATACCGAGGACGTCGCGCGACAGGGTTGCCTCGATAATGGAGTCCCGCATGTATTCGGCCCATCGGTCCGGATCGGTGCGGAGGCGGGCGGATCCCGGATACCCTCCGTAACGCAGATAGTCGTCAAGGGAGTAGCCGAACGCCTGCTTCATTTCCGCAAACGACCAATGCGTCGAGCGAATGATCTCGTACCTGCCCGCAAGGGACTCCGCGCAGCCCTTCCTCAAGAGCAAAGTCGAAGAACCGCTCAACACGACATGGAGGGGAACGTCGCCCCAAGCATCCTCGTCCCACAGGCGCTTGACGACATCCGACCATCCCGCCACTTTTTGAACCTCGTCGAGCACAAGAACCGCAGGCGATCCTCCTCGCGCAAGCAGACGGGCCTGCCGCCATTCCGATTCGACCCACGCGCTCGGCGGAACCACGATCCCGTCGGCGGTCGCATAGCGGCTGGGCAGCCCCGACGCGCGAACCGCCTGCTTTGCTGCGGTGGTCTTTCCCGTCTGGCGCGGCCCGGTGACAATCTGAATGAACGCGCGGGGTTCGAGAAGGCGCCCCGAAAGCAGTTTCGCAATATCGCGCTCGACCACGGGTAGCTCCTTTGCTCGTCGCGGCTCCCAATACTGATCAGTATAACGCGCAAAACTGCGAGATACGTTGCGCAGTGAAAAAACTGCGTGGCGCGCCGCAAAAGGGACGCAGGAAAACGCAGCGCGCCCGGCCGCACATGCGGTCGGGCGCGCTGGCAAACGACGATGATGAGAGGGGGCTACTCGGCCTTCTTCTCCTCGGACTCCGCCTCTTCGCCATCGGCAGACTCGCCGGCCTCGGCGGCCTTGGGTTCCTCAGCCGCCGCCTCTCC
>CAZBEP010000353.1:0-1910 GCA_964490925.1 uncultured Eggerthellaceae bacterium
TCTTTTCGCGCTATCGAATCGAAGAGAGTGTTGCCTCTGCCCATCCGGATGTTCGCTTCGTCTCGCTCGAGAGCTTTTAAGGTTCGTAAAATCGCCTGAACCGTCTCGCCTCTTTCCCGCTCCGCCCCGCCGCACGCATGCGCAATGTACTACAATGAGGACTATTATTCTTATTTCGGATAGATTGGATTGTGTCCGCATGACCATGAACACCGCACCCCATTCCGAGCTGTTCACGACGCAAGAAGCCCTCTTGCTCTCCGGCATCTCGCGTAGCACCTTGCGCTACTACATCAGCAAGGGGATCGTGCTGGAAAGCAACCAGGAGGAGTCAAACCTCCACCTTCAAAGATGGACGCGCGAGCAAGTCGAGACGCTCCAAATCGCAAGGCTCTTGCACGAAAGCGGCACCTCCCTGACCGCCGTGGCGAACGCTGCGGCCGACGGCCTTGAGGCGCTCATGGACATGGCCTATCTCGAATCGGCCGACGCCATGCGCCGAAACCGTCGCCACGTCAAGGCCGTCGTGCACCGCAAGCGCTTCGACGCGCGCGTCAAGGTCGCCGTCGGGCAGACGGGCTTCTATGTGCGCTACGTCCCCCAGCGGTGGATGGCGTTGCTGCCCGTCGCCGAAGGGTTCGTCTCCCCCATCAAGAGCGACGTCTTCATAGAGGGATTCGCCACTTTGAGAAGCGTCGCAGAGGTCGTCGGTTGGGCGCACACCCTCACATCCGGGACGATCACGAGCCTCGACGCGGCAGGCCTTCTCGCCACACGCTACGTTTTCTGCGAGCTCGCAAGCCCGCCCATGCCGGTGGCAACCGGCAGCCGCATTATCGACGGGGGATGCTACCGCGTAATCGACGCATCAGCGCACCCCCGCTGCGACGGCCTCCGCTGCCGCGAGTGCTCGCGATACGGCCGCACGCCCACCCCCGAGGAGGAGTCTGCTTGGAAGCTTGCCGAGAGCCGCGCGGGGACGATCGAGCGCACGCTGCTCGCAAGCAGTCTGGACGCACCGTACGCGACCGGCGTGTGGCATAGCTACACGAGCGAGCGCGTAGACGCGGCAGCGCGGACGCAGGGCGACAACGACGACGGCGCGCAGGGCGGCAGCGCGCGGGGCGGCGGCGGTCGGGACGGCAGCACGCAGGGCGGCAGCAGTCGGGGCGGCAGCAGTCGGGATGGCAGCGCGCAGGGCGGCAGCGCGCGGGGCGGCGGCGGTCGGGATGGCAGCGCGCAGGGCGGCGAGCAAAACCTCTCGAATGAGAAGGGGGGGGGCGACTTGCGTCGGGATCCTCGTCCCATGCGAACCGCGCGATCGGCGGCAAGGGCGAGCGCCAAGAGCCGCCGGCCGGACGACCCCGCCTCATGCCCCAGGAGACGCGCCTTCCCCTGGGCGTTGTCGCATGCGAGCTGCCGGCGGGGTTTTACTTATGCCACCAGGGCGATCTGCAGGAATCGGCGGTCAATCTGCAGCGCTTCGTCGGCGCTCTTTCGGCCATCCCGCACCACCCGATGACCGCCGAGGAGGAGCTGCGCGCCGCACACACGGTCGAAAGGCGCGGGCGGGCGGGCGCGGGTGCCGGGCCGTTCATCGAGCCGTTCGCCGCGCCGCGTGACTTTGGCGACCCGAACCTGTTCGGGTTCGTGAAGTCCATCGACCAGAAAGACCTCTCCAAGCTCCGGTTGCTCATCGACACCGCTCTCCCGCCCGAGAACGGCTTCGTCGTCGTCCAGGAGAGCTTCCCCCACCCCTCCCACAGCGGAAAGTCGCGTTCCGAGTTCCAAGCCCTCATCGGCGGAATCGACACCGAAACAGGCGACCTCATCGGATAGCGACCGTGCGGGGCGGGGGATCCTCCCAAACCGCGAATTACGGGCCTTCCGGAGGGCCCTCGTGCGTGCGC
>CAZBEP010000354.1:0-1909 GCA_964490925.1 uncultured Eggerthellaceae bacterium
GTGCAGTACTTGTAGTCGATGACCAGCGCGTGTTTCATGAGACCCTCACCTCCGTTCTGTTATTGCCGCCCAATGCGGGCATGCTGCATCTCGTAGCTGTTCGGCTGGGGTTCCTTGTTGGTCATGCTCTCGGGCCCATAGCTTGCCGGCGCGGTATAGGCCGTCGGGTCGGAGACGCCGTCTTCGTATCCGTTGACCTTGTAAATCTTGCAGAGCATGTTCTTGTACGGCGCTCCGTACCCAAGCTTTCCGACTTTGAAGTTCGGAATGAGTTTGTTGACGTTCGATTTCCAAGTGCCGAAGAGGTTCGGGTACTCGCCTTCCTCCTCGGGGAACCACCACCCATGGGTCGCATGAACGACGCGCTCCGGTACCTCGTTGGACACGCGTGCCCTCTCGACGCATTTCCCCAGCGGGTTTTCGATGCAAACGTAATCGCCGCTGTTGATACCGTGCTTTTTCGCCGTGGCAGGGTTGATGGTGACCAGAGGATCAGGCGTAATGCTGCGAAGCCACGGCAGCTGGCGATGCTCGGAATGGAACGACACGAAATCGCGGCCGCCCGTCGTGAGCACGAGAGGATAGTCCTCGTAAAGATCAGGCGTGCTGTAAGGGCTCATCGCCGGCTCCATAAAGTAAGGGAGCTCGTCTTCCCCGAAGTCGTCGTAGATCGAAGAGCACACCTCGATCATGCCGGTCGGCGTGTTGAAGCCCGGCTCCCCGTCGGGTCGCAGCATGCCCTTCTCGTACTTGCGGTACTCGAACGGCTGCTGGAACGTCCCCATTTCGCGAAGATCGTTGAAATCCCAGTCGTACTGCGTCCTGATCTGGGCATTGAAGAACTCCTCCGCCGTCTCCCACGGCCACGCCTCCGGGTTGAGCCGCTTGCCCACGATCATGTCGATCTCGAGGTCCGAGCGGGCCTCCCCCGGATCCACCGCCGCGTTCATGGCGCCGAGGAAGTGAGTGTTGCGCCCGAAATGGGGAAGGACGACGCCGTCATGCTCGGCGAATCCGGAGACGGGCAGCACAAGGTCGCACAGGCCCATGATCGTCGGCGTCATGAAGCAGTCCTGGGCAGCGTTGAAGTCCATCTTCATGAGCGCGTTGTACCATCGCTCCGGCTCGGCATACACGGTCGGCGAAATAGGGTTCGTCGCATAGAAGTACGCCATGTGGAACGCATAGGGTTCCTCGGTCTCCATAACCTTCAAAACCTCGTCAGGATGCGCGAAGGGGCCGCAGGCATACGCAGGGTGCTCCTCTTTCGCGTCGATGCGCTTGGCCATCGTCTCCTCGTCGACGAACTGCGCCGTCTCAAAGCGCCACCTGCCCATAAAGCTCGATGGCAGCGAAAGGAGGATCCCACCGGGAACGTCCATGTAGCCGCACACTGCGGCAATCGCGAGAAGCGCCTGGCCGGCCTGGGCGCCGTTTTGCTGGGTGTCGATCGCGAGGCCCCACATGATCGAAGAAGGCGCGTTCGTCGCAAAGGCGCGAGCCGCGCCGCGGATCGTGTCGGCGGGAACCCAGGTGATCCCCTCGGCCCACTCGGGCGTCTTGTCCGCGACGCGCTCTTTCAGCTCGTCGACGCCGAACACCCAGTTGTCGCAGAACTCGTGATCGTAGAGATCCTCGCCGAGGATGACGTTGAGCATGGCGAGGCCGACCGCCGCATCGGTGCCGGGACGCAGCTGGATGTGGTACGCGGCGCGCGAGGCGAGCCACGTGAGGCGCGGGTCGATGCAGATCAGCTTGGAGCCGCGCTTCATCAGATCGACGATCGCATGGCCGTAGAAGCCGTCCGGATTCGACTGCAGCGGGCTTTTGCCCCACAGGATGATGTACTTCGGAACCTCGTAGCGCGGGTCGTCGTAGCGGTCGGGGAAGAACTGCGCGTAGTCGAGCT
>CAZBEP010000355.1:0-1906 GCA_964490925.1 uncultured Eggerthellaceae bacterium
TGCGCTCGCGCGCACGAAGGCAGGGGGCGCCGGGCGGTGCGGCCGATCGGCGCGGGACTCTTTTGGCAAGGTGAGCCTTCGATGGGCGCCGCTGAGGGAGCGGGTCGCGGCGGCCGCAGAAAGGCCTCTTCGGTCATCGAGCAGGTGTCGTTGTTCGAGCGGGTGCCGAAGGATAAGCGCCTTGCCTGGCCGGACATCGCAGCTATCGTCTCCGGCGTCGTGTCGAGCCTGTCGAAGGTCATGGGCGGAGGCATCGTCGCCTATTACGCGGGCTGCCAGTTCGGTCTGCTCGCGATGCTTATCATGGTTGCTCTCTCGTTCGTGCTCACGCTGCTCGTCGGGCGCATCACCTATGAGGAGGGGCTTCCCAACAACGTGACGAGCCGCATGTACGTGTTCGGCGAGAAGGGTTCGGCTGCAGGTTCGCTCGTGTGGATCTTCCTGCTTGTCGGCGTCCTTGCCGTGGGAACGGTCCAGCTCGGCAACGCGATCCTCTTCGCGTTCGACTGGGACGAGACCTGGCAGCGCTGGGTGTTGTTCACGGGCATCTCGCTCGTGTGGATTTTCATGTCGCTGTTCGGAGCGAAGGTCATAGCGCGCATGAACGTCGCCTTCGTGATCGCGCTGTTCTGCGTGATGGGGTATGTGGTCTACCTGGTCGCCTCGTCCGGCCAGCTCGGGGATGCGCTGACCCACGGCGTCCTCATGCCGGGGGTCGGTCAGATCGAAGGCTTCGCCTACGGCCTCAATATTCCATAATGACGAGCGGGCTGATGGCACTCTTCGCCGCCGACTTCACGCGCTTCGCGCGCAAACGCTCCGACATCGTGCCGATCGCCGCCGCCGGCGCGGGCGCGGCGGTCGTGACCTACGTGTGCGGCGCCATCATCACCTTCTTCGGCTTCGAGGCCGCGTCGTCGTATTTCGCGGAGCAGGGCTACGACGTTGCCGGCGCGGCGAACGCCGCCATTACGAATCCGGGGGTCTCTCTCGTGCTTGCCGCAGGGGGAGTGGGGCTTGCCGTCATCTGCCTGTCTCAGATGAAAGTCGAGACCTCGAACTCCATCGGCGGGGCGAACGCCGTTTCCAACCTCGTTGATTCCCTCACGGGCAAGAAGCTCGCGTGGCCGGTCGCTGTCGTCATCGCGAACGTTATCGGCTTCTTGTTCATCATGGGCGGCATCCTCGACCAGGTGAACGCCTTTATGAGTTTTGGGTCCATCCTCACGATTTCCTGGTGCGTGCTGCTCATCACCGACTACTACATCGTGCGCGGTCCTTTGGGCATCGGGTCGCGCGGGGTGCCGCTGTCTGCGGTCGAGAAGGTGAACTGGCGCGGTGTCGTCACGCTTGCGACCGTGTCTATCGTCAACGGGGTGCTCTATGCGGCGGGGATTCTGTCGATCCCGTTTCTGTCGGTCGTGCCGATGACCGTGCTCATGTATCTTGCCCTAAGCCTGGCGTTTCGCAAGCGCGTGCGTGCAAACGAGGCCGAACGCCTCGCTCGCGCCGATTGCGCTCAGTGAGCGGCATCCCGCTTCGTGCCGCCGCTGCGCCGGTCATTGCTCGACTGACGCAGCGGCAGGCGGGACTTTTCCGAGATCTCTCTCGCTGAGGTACCGCAGGAGTTTATTACTCACTGAGGTCTGCCGTCTGTCCGCCTCGCAGGTGCTGCAATGTGCAGGAAAGGGCTAGGAGCCGCCCCATAGGGCACGCGTAGCCGGTTTCTCCGTCGAAGTCCGTTTCGCGGCCGGTATTGACAAGGGAATGGTCGGCATCGGATAGGGTCTGACCTCCCCCATCAATTGCAGGGGCCCGTCTAGGCCGCTTTCTTCTCGATGGGATTTTTAGTCCTGTCCGGCAACGGGGGCTTGCAATCCGAGCACCGCAGCATCAGCAGGCTCAC
>CAZBEP010000356.1:0-1903 GCA_964490925.1 uncultured Eggerthellaceae bacterium
GCTCCCCCGATGCGCGCGTGCGGGACGAAACGCCCCGCACGCGCGCCGTCGCCTGAAGCAGCGGCCTCAGGCGACGGTACGGCATCGCCCTAAACGGCGCTTTCCTCCCATTCGCCGACCTTGCCGTCATGGCGATGGGCACCGAAGGACGCCGAGCCGGTGCCGGACACGTCGACGTGCGCAGCCTTGTGCGCGTCGGTCTTGTTCTCGCGATGGACGAACTCGCCCTTTGCCACGCGCGGCATGAACTGCGGCGTGATGAGCATCTGCTTCGGCTTCTCATCGAGGCGCTTCGCAAGTTCCTCGACCGTTCCGTAGTACATCACGTTCGCAAGGCAGTGATGCACGCAGATGGGCTCGCGGCCTTTGTTCGTACGCTCTTCGCAGAGGTCGCACAGGTCGGTAGGCAAGGGGAAATAGTTGAAGTTCCAGTTGTCCTCGTCGATCTGCCACGGGCCGTCTGCATAGACGGAGATGCCCGATTTTCCGACGGGATAGCCGTGTTCCTCTTTGCACGAAACCTGGCAGGATCCGCAGTTCGTGCAGTATTCGTAATCGATCAGAAGTCCATACGTTGCCATGCTCACACCAGCTTTCCGAATTTGTCCCAGACCACGTTCATATCGGTGTCGTAGCTTTCAGCGATCGGCTCGACGCTGCAGAACAGGCACTTGTTCGGTGCGCCGAAGCCCAGCTTGCCCATATGACCGTTGGGAAGCAGGTTGTTGATGTTGGAGCGGAAATTGCCGTACAGATGGGGCTCGTTCGGCTCCTCTTCGGGGAACCACCAGCCATGCTGGGCGTGGACGGTCTTTTCGTCGACGATCTCGGACACCTTCGCCTTCATGACGCACTCGCCGAAGGGGCTTCTCATGCGCACCCACTGGCCGTCGATGACGCCGTACTTCTGAGCCGTCTTGGGATGGATCTCCATGATCGGGTCGGGGTTGAGCTCGCGCAGGTAGGGAATCTGGCGTCCCTCCGAATGGAAGAACGAGATCATGCGCGCGCCGGTCGTGAGGATCAGCGGGTATTCCTTGGCGGCCTCGGGCTGGCTCACCGGGCTGAACTCCGGCTCGATATAGAAGGGCAGCGGATCCTCGCCAAACTGGTTGTACGCCGTCGACCACAACTCGACGCGACCGGTCGGCGTCGCAAAACCGGGCTGACCGTCGCCGCGCAGCAAGCCCTTTTCGTACTTGTAGTAGTTGATCGGCACTTGGGCGACGACGCACTGCGACACGCGGTCGAAATACTCCCCGTGCTCCTCGACGCCGAGGCGGAAGGCCTCCACGAGCTCGTGCTCATTCGCCCACTTGGAGAAGCGCTCGGGATGCAGGTACTTGCCAAGGCGATACGCAAGCTCCATGTCGGACGGCAGATTGCCGCAGTCGATCGCCTTGTGCATGAAGCCGGCGGTCACCGTGCACGGGGCGTAATGGGTAAAGACGGTTCCCTCGCGCTCCGCGACGGTGGCGATGGGCAGGAACAGGTCGCAGGTCGCCTGGATCGAGGCGTTCATGAAGGTGTCGATGCCGATGCAGAACTCGAGCTTCTCGACCAGGGCGTCATGCCAGCGCTTCGGCTCCATCGAGCAGTTCGTGATCGCGTTGTCGCCCATGTAGAAGCCCATGCGGATCGGGTACGGCTCGTCCGTTTCAAGCGTCTCGAGCATGAGGTCGACCTGCGAATTGAGAATCATGTTGCAGTACGCCGGGTATTCCTGCATGCCGATCATCTTTTGGAACAGCTCGTCGGGGATGGAGTCCTTGTACCCGAATCCGAGCTCGTTGTGGCCGGCATCGGCTCCGGGAAGCAGCTGGCCGCCCGGACGGTCGAGATTGCCGGTGATCGCCTGAAGGGAGATGATGCACTGGCTGTTCTGCATGCCGTCGGTCTTTTG
>CAZBEP010000357.1:0-1900 GCA_964490925.1 uncultured Eggerthellaceae bacterium
ACTTCGTTGAAGTCGGCGGCGGACGCATCAAGCGTCACGAGCATCGTCATCGAAAATACGTCGCCGAGGATCGTCTGGCTGATGTCGTCGATGTTGGCGCCGCATTCCGCAAGCGCGCCCGACACGGCGGCAACGATGCCGATGCGATCCTTGCCGAGCACCGAGATCACGCATTTCATGAACAGACCTCCGTTGTCGCCTGCGACGAACGCCCTTTCGCTCGCCATTCGCACCCCCGTATTGTACTGCGCCTCGCGCGCCTGCTCCCACCACGCGCGCGACACGCCCCGCAAAACCCGCGCGCAGGCAGGCCGTTCGCTTCCTACTCCCGCCGCGCGAGTATGAGCGAAAGCGCCTCATCGCGCGTGAGCTGGCTGCGTTTGAATATGCCGCGCACCGCGCTCGTCGTCGTGCGGGCACCGGGCTTTTTCACGCCGCGCATGCTCATGCACAGGTGCTCCGCCTCGAGCACGACGATCGCGCCCTGGGGATGCAGACGATCGATGAGCGTGTCGGCGATCTGCGCGGTCATGCGC
Organism: uncultured Eggerthellaceae bacterium; assembly: GCA_964490925.1. Taxonomy (GTDB): domain Bacteria; phylum Actinomycetota; class Coriobacteriia; order Coriobacteriales; family Eggerthellaceae; genus CAZBEP01. The sequence goes on from CAZBEP010000357.1 coordinate 537, forward strand.
TCCTGAACCTGCAGACGCTTGGCGTACATATCCACGAGCCGCGCGATCTTCGAAAGCCCGCAGATGCGCCCGTCGGCCGCCGGGATGTAGGCGACGTGCGCCATGCCGAAGAACGGCACGAGATGATGCTCGCACACCGAATAGAAGGGGATGTCGCGCACGAGCACCATTTCCTCGTGCTGCTCGTCGAACGTCGTCTCGAACAGCCCGGCGGGATCCTGCCTCATCCCCGCAAAGATCTCTTCGTACATCCGCGCGACGCGCGCCGGGGTCCCGAGCAGCCCTTCGCGGGCGGGGTCCTCCCCCATGCCCTCGAGGATGAGGCGTACTCCCTGTTCGATCTTCTCCGCGTCCACACGTCCTCCCGCCGTCGCCTTTCGCCTGCCTGATCGGGAAAAGACCGGTATAGCGCAGAGACGAGACGGGGGCGCCGCCCTCACTGCAGGCAACGCCCCCGAACCGTCATCGCGTCAGCCGGCCGTCAGTCCCAGACCGACTCCTCTTCCCATTCGATCACGGTGCCCGTTGCAGCATCGATCTCGAACTCATACTCGCGCTGGTTGTAGATGATCTTTCCCTCGTACGCCGTGCGGCCGTCGTCGATTTCGTAGTGCAGCGAGATGTTGTCGGTCGTCGCGCCCGACACGCGCGCAAGCGCAATGGCCGCCGCCTCGTCGCGAGTGATCTCGGAAGCGCTCGCCGACCCCTGCGACTGCCCGTCAGCCGACCCCGCATACAGGGAGAAGTCGTATTCGGCATCGAGATCCTTTTCGTAGATCGTGCCGTCGGCAGCAGAGATCTCGTAGTCGTATTCGGTCATATTCGCAAAGAACTCGATCTCGTACAGCTCCTGCCCGTGATCGATCGAGCGGCTGACGTGCATCGCCACCACGTCGTTTTCAGCCACGCCGGCATCGGCCAGCGCGATGGAGCGCGCCTCGTCCTCGGTGATGCCGCCCGTCGTTTCGGTCGACGCCTGGGACTGCGTCGTCGTGCCCGACGCGTCCTGGGTCGCCTCGCCGGCGCCCGACCCGTCGCTCGCCGTAGACGACGACCCTTGAGACGTGCATGCGCACAGGGCGAGTCCGAGGCACATCGTAGCCGCAAGAGCGATGATCCTTTTCATGACGCCACCTTTCTTCTCGAGCCGGACGCTCCGCTCCGTCCCCCGCGCTGATCGGCATCGCCGGGACTCCGTCCCGTCAAGACTCCCGCCTGCTCGCGCGATCTCCGGCGGTCTCCCTTCCCGTCGTTTGACACATCGAAATGTCAAACAGAGCTGACATGGTAGCATAAAGCGCCACCCGCCGCACGTGATCGGAGCCTACGATCTCCTCGTAAGTGTAATGCCCGTCTCCAAAAAA
>CAZBEP010000358.1:0-1888 GCA_964490925.1 uncultured Eggerthellaceae bacterium
ATCTCAGAGAAGTGGACGAACAGGTCGTCGCCGTCCGCCTGAGAGATGAAGCCGTAGCCCTTTTCCGCGTTGAACCACTTCACAGTACCTTCCGCCATTTTGAATCCTTTTCTCTCTCCCCGTCCCGGGGGAAGTACGAACATGTGCTGCATGGCGGCAACACTCGCCCTCACTTCAAGGACGCGAGCTTACTATACTTCAAACGGAAGCAATAATACGCGGCGATTTGTTTGATGCGGCATCTTTTTATATGAGGAACGCGGGAGTTGCGCGAAAAGGAGGCACCTTCATACACATCGTTTCCTGATCAGGGGAAACGCCGAAACGGGAATCCGCCGCCGTTCCGGGCGCGGCCTACCGCCCGCCCGCTCCCTCGGCGCCGCCGTCGGGCGCGTCGGGCTCCTCGGGCGCGTCGGACTCCTCGAGCGCGCAGACGACCTCGTCGGCGGAGGGGAGCTCGATGCCGTAGGCTTCGGCGATGGCGCGGCCCTGCTCGCGCCGCAGCTCTGCGAGCTCGGCGTCGCCCGCGTCGTCGAGGTATTCCGCCTCGAGCACGAGGCTGCGCGCGATCTGCTCGGTCACCTTCGGGTCGACGCCCGACACCTGCATGACGCCGGCGATCGACTCGGGCGCAAGCGACAGGAGGATTGCCCCGTCGATGTCGGTCGCGTCCCCGATGGCGGCCTCGAGGCTGTCGGCCGCCCCGCGCGGGTCGTCCTTCTCCTTCGCTTGGATCCAGCTGCGCCGCACCGCCTCGGCGAACAGCGCGATGACCCGCATCAGATAGTCGCGTTCGAACATGGCCTTCCTTTCGTCGCCTGCGGCCGCGCTGCGCCCGACCCTACTCTTCCGGTGCCTCGATGCCCAGGTGCTCGAAGGCGCGTGCCGTCGCCTGGCGGCCCTTCGGCGTGCGCACCACAAGCCCCTGCTGCATGAGGAAGGGCTCGTAGACGTCCTCGATGGTGCCCGGATCCTCCGACAGCGCCGACGCGAGCGTTGCAAGCCCGACGGGGCGTCCCGAGAACCGCACGGCGAGCACGTCGAGGATGCGGTTGTCGACCGCGTCGAGCCCGAGCGCGTCGACGCCGAAGAAGCTTAAGGCCGCGTCGGCGACCTCTCGGTCGATCGCCCCGTCGCCGCGCACCTGCGCCCAGTCACGCACGCGCTTGAGCAGGCGATTCGCAAGCCGCGGCGTGCCGCGGCTGCGGCGGGCGATCTCGTGCGCGCCCGACCGCTCGATCGGCACGTCGAGGATGGCGGCGGATCGCCCGACGATCTCTGCAAGCTCGTCGGGCTCGTAGTACGCAAGCCGGAACGTGATGCCGAAGCGGTCGCGCAGAGGGCCGGTGAGCAGACCCGTGCGCGTCGTTGCGCCGATGAGCGTGAACCGCGGCAGGTCGAGGCGGATCGAGCGGGCCGCAGGGCCTTTGCCGACGACGATGTCGAGCACGAAGTCCTCGAGCGCCGGGTAGAGCACCTCCTCGACCGCGTGGTTGAGGCGGTGGATCTCGTCGATGAACAGGACGTCGCCCTCTTCGAGGTTCGTGAGTATCGCCGCGAGGTCGCCCGCGCGCTCGATGGCCGGCCCGCTCGTCGTGCGGATGTTCGCGCCGATCTCGTTGGCGACGACGGAGGCGAGGGTCGTCTTGCCGAGGCCGGGAGGGCCGAAGAACAGGATGTGGTCGAGCACGTCGGAGCGCTGCCGCGCGGCCTCGATGAGCACCGCGAGCGAGTCCTTCACGCGCTTTTGGCCGCAGTAGTCCGCAAGCCGCTTCGGCCGCAGGCTCCGGTCGAGCGCGAGGTCGTCCTCGGCAAGCTCGGGCGAGACCGCGCGCACGACGCCGCCCGACGCGGGCACGACGCCGCCCGACACGGGCGCGGCGGCAGC
>CAZBEP010000359.1:0-1880 GCA_964490925.1 uncultured Eggerthellaceae bacterium
GCGGACAACCTTTGGGTGAAGCTTTGCCGCTCCCGCTGTCTAGAGGTAGCGACTCTCGTCCAGGCGCACCACCACGTTTCCCGAGCTCTGGATGAAGTCCTTCAGGATGCGGAGTGTCTCCGGGCGTTTCTTGTGCTTGTTGCGCAACATTTCCTTGTCCGCGTCCGAGATGGCCTGGGCGAGCGTGTGCTCACCGGTTTCCGCGCTGCCAACGCCTATGGAGAAAAGAAGCGGCACGCTGTCGTTTATTGTGTTGTGCCTGTCGAGCTCCTTGCTCAGGCGGTTTGCCAGCGCTCTCGCGTTCTCGGCCGAGCAGGTGGGCACTAGCACCGTGAACTCGTCGCCGCCCACGCGCGCGAGGCAGTCCGTGGAGCGGAAGACCCGACGCATCAGGATGGCCGTGTCCTTGAGCAGGTGGTCGCCCGCGTTATGGCCGAGATAGTCGTTCACGAGCTTCAGGCCGTCGAGATCCACGGCTATGACGCTCACCGGGCGCATGCTGGATTTCTCGATGCGCTCGCACTCCATCTTCAGGAAGGAGCGACTGCGCAGGCCGGTGAGCTCGTCGTTGCGTATCTGCGCCTCGAGACGCCCCCAGTCATTCTGGATGCCGGAGATGTCCGTGTTCAGCGCGATAGCCCTCAGGGCCCGTCCGTCCACGTCCCGGCTGGTTATGTAGCCGCGCACGAGCAACCATGCATACTCCCCGTCGGACCTGCGCATGCGGCAGGCAGTCTCGAAACTCTTGCCGAACCTGGGGGATTCCACGACCCTCTGCAGAATGGAGCCAAATTTCTCCTGATCGTCCGGGTGGACGAGCTCCATGACCTGGTCGAAGGTGGTGGGAAATTCCTCCTTGGCGTAGCCCATAATGTCGAGGTAGCGCGGGGAGCAGAGGAAATGGTTTTCCAGCACAAACCAGTCCCAGAAACCATCCTCGGATGCCGCGATGGCGTTGAGGGCATTCCCGTTCTCGAACTCGCTCTCATCGCTGTTGGCTGCCCTTGGGTGAACGACCTGCATGGAGCCGATCATCTCGACGACGCGCCCCTTGTCGTCGCGCTCGATCACCGAGGCGTTGACGGCAAACCTCCGGTATGAGCCATCGGCAATGCGGTAGCGGAAGGAGTCGCTCAGGTTTCCCTCCCAAAGCCCCTCGCGGAAGAGGATCTCGTAGAGGCTCAGAAAGCGTACCGCGTCTTCGGGATGGAGGTTCGACTGCAGCTGGTCGACGGTTATCTCGGCAATGTCCGGCTTGCTCGCCCCCAGTAGCTCCATGCCCCTTCTGTCGAAACGGATCAGGCGTTCAAGAGGCTTGATCCGCCAGTGGCCGTGGAGCTTGTCCAAGTCTTCAGGAAGATCGTCGAGCAAACAGGCTGAATGAACGTGGATGCTCCCGATGACGAGCGTGACCATCCCGTCACGCCTGCGATCGACGACGGTCATGTGCGTCGAGATTGTCATGCCGTCAAAGGAGTGCGAAAAGCAGATGGTTGCACCGCCCGCACCGCGCAGAAAGTTCGAGAGCGAGCCCCTCATGGCCAGACGCTCGTCGCCCCTCATGTGGACGGCAAACTCTTCCAGGGTGAGGCAAGGCTCGTCGCCCAGGGCAAGCACCGACCGCGCGCCCTTGGTCAGGTAGAGCCGATTGCCGGGGACATCCCATTCGAAGACGCTGTCTCCAGAGTTCAGCTGGATGACATGCGCCCTGGTTCCTTCACTGTTGTCCAAGTGATCTGTACCTGCCTACGTTCAAATTTCGTCGGGGGGAGTCCTGTGCGTTTCGTTGGAATCCCGGTGAATCGAGCGTACTTTGCGTACACAATCACTTATTTGATAATCAGTTATTGGCGAGCGAGTCAAGCAGGGCGCACGCACGA
>CAZBEP010000360.1:0-1867 GCA_964490925.1 uncultured Eggerthellaceae bacterium
CGCGACGTCTACATCCTCTCGAAGCTCGTCGGCCCCACCGGGCGCGTGATCGGCGTCGACATGACCGACGAGCAGCTTGCCATCGCGCAGGCTCACCAGCAGGAGCAGGCGGAGCGCTTCGGCTATGCGGAAAGCAACGTCGAATTCAAGCTCGGCTACATCGAGGACTTGGCGGCGTGCGGCGTCGAGGACGCCAGCATCGATCTTGTGGTGTCGAACTGCGTCGTGAACCTGTCCCCGTTCAAAGACCGCGTGCTCTCCGAGATCTACCGCGTGCTCAAACCGGGGGGCGAGCTCTACTTCTCCGACGTCTACGCCGACCGCCGCATGCCCGAGCGCCTGCGGCGCGACCCGGTGCTCGTGGGGGAGTGCCTTGGCGGGGCGCTCTACACCGAGGACTTCCGCCGGATGATGGCCGAGGCCGGATGGCCGGCGTTCGCCGTCGCCGCTTCCGACGACGTTCACATCGGCGATCTCGCGCTCGAGACGAAGGTCGGCTTCATGCGCTTCGAGTCCCGCACGGTGCGCGCCATCAAGACGGACGGGCTCGAGGCGACCGAAGAGGACTTTGGGCAGATAGCCACCTACGACGGCGGCATGCCCGAGATGCCGCGCTACTTCGACTTCGACGCCGACCAGCGCTTCATCAAGGGAAAGCCGCGCGCCGTCAGCGGGAACACGGCGCGCATGATCGAGGCGTCGCGCTACGGGCGCTTCTTCGAGATCTCGCGCCCGAAGGGGCACTGCGGGGCGTTCGATGCCGAGCGTGCGCAGCTTGCCCTCGATGTCCGGCGCGGACGGCGCAAGGTCGACCTGCCGATGCTCGAGGGGGCCTACGACCGTCTGGGCTACGTGAGCTTCGAGGAGCGCGTCGGCGAGCCGTCGCTGCTCACGGCGCACGCGCGGCCGACGACGATGCAGGTCAACGTCACGTACGAATGCAACCTCGCGTGCCGCCACTGCTACCTCGAGTGCGGCCCTGCGCGCGAGGAGCGCATGGCGCGCGAGACGATGGGGGCTTGCCTCGCCGGCTTCGAGGCGGGCGGCTTCCGCGTCATGGACATCACGGGGGGCTCGCCCGAGCTGCATCCGGACTTCCCCTGGTTTTTGCGGGAGAGCGCGCAGCTCGGCGACGTGATCGTGCGCACGAACGCCACGCTCTACGAGGACGGCTCGCGAGATTCGCTGCTCGACGCCTTCGCCGAGGCCGGGGCGCGCGTCGTCGTGTCGCTGCCCTTCTACGACGCCGACGATGCGGATCTCCAGCGCGGCTCGGGCGTGTTTCGCCGCGCGATGGGGACGATCCGCAAGCTCAACGAGCGCGGCTACGGCGACGGCGGCGCGCTCAAGCTCGATCTCGTGTACAACGTCGCCGGGCCCTTTCTTCCCTGGCCGCAGGAGATGATCGAAGAGGCGTATCGCGTGCGGCTCGAGCAGGACGAGGACGTGTCCTTCGACAGCCTGCTCGCGTTCAACAACTACGCGCTCGGCCGGTTCGCGGGCGACCTCGTGGCGGCCGGGATGCTCGACGAGTACCTCGCGCTGCTCGCGGACAACTTCAACGCGATGGCCGTGACGCGCATGATGTGCCTCGACCAGGTGAACGTCGATGTGGATGGGCGGCTCTACGACTGCGAGGCCAACCACGTGCTCGGGCTGCCGATCCAGATCGACGGGCGGGATGCAACGGTCTCCGACCTCGCGGCAGGGCGCGCGATGGGCCGCCCCGTGCGGACGAGCCCGATCTGCTACAGCTGCGCCGCCGGCTTCGGATCGAGCTGCGGCGGCAGCCTCGTGTGACCGCACGCATCGGAGGGCTCTGCGGGGCCCGTAATTCGCGGTTTGGGAGGATTCCCCGCCCCGCGTG
>CAZBEP010000361.1:0-1859 GCA_964490925.1 uncultured Eggerthellaceae bacterium
GTTTTTGGCGAACACAAGCGACGAGGGCGTGATCGCGGTTGTCGCCGCAGCACTTTCGGGTGAGGTTGTGCAGGAGCGGCGCAGCAACCTCCGCATCGACGTTGTGTGTGAGGGCGATGCCGACCCCTGGGACGATAATGAGGGCGAGACGCCGACGAACGAGGCCGGCCGAGGCAAAGCCGCAGCTCCCGCCTCTTTCTTCGCGCTCAACGAGGCCGCCGTCACGCGAGGCGCGAACGGACGCATCGTCGACTTCGCGCTCGACATCTCGGATGCGCACGTCGCCGATATGCGCGGAGACGGCCTCGTCGTCGCAACGGCCACCGGATCGACCGCCTATGCGCTGTCGGCAGGCGGGCCGCTCGTCGCACCCGACTTCGGCGGGCTCATCGTCGTACCGCTTGCGCCCCACACGCTCCATGCTCGCGCCATCGTCACCGCCGAGAACGACGTCGTGCGCATGGAGCTTGCCGCTGACGCGGCAGCCGATGAGATATCGCTCTTTGTCGACGGGGAGCTTGCAAGCTTCGACCGCCCGATCAGGCGCGTTTACGTGCGCCGCGGGGACAAGCCGACCGTTCTCCTCCGCTATCGGTGTGAAGGCTTTTACGAGCATGCAGCGCGCGTGTTTTTCTAGTCCCCCGTGCTTCGCCTCTCTCTCGGCGGGAGCCCTACTTGCGAGAAAGACCGCTTACAACGAGTTTCGGCGCCCTGAAGCAAGCACCAAGAATCCGTCTCCTCCTCGCTACAGGGGCGGCAACCTGCTCGGCGATGCCGTCTTTCGGCTTTGAGAAAGAAGTGTGAGATGTGCCGGAAGGAGCACCCATGACCCACTACCGCATACTGCATGTACTCGATGCCCCTTGGGGGTGGGCAAGCCAATCGGAAATGCTCAACGAAGCGCTGCTCGATAGCGGTCACGGCGTGACGGCGGTACGGCCCTCTGAGATGCCGACCGTATTCGAAGGACGCACGGTCAAACCAGGAGTGCTCGTGTCGTTTCTGCGGCGATCACGCCCTCAGCTCCTTATCGTGAACGACGGGATAGAACTTGCCGCCGAGGATATGCGCGCAGCCGCAGAGGCCGGTATCCTGGTGCTTCGCATCGCAGCAGACGGAACGGTTAGGCGCGCGACCGAGAACGAGACGGACGCAGCAGCGAAAGACGCAGTAGGTGCGCCGGCAGCGAAAACGGAGGATGCTCCGGTATCCCCGGACGAAGGCGCGGGCGAAGAATCCGCCGAAGGTCGGGATGCGCTGTTTCGATTCGCTCCCTCGGTGAACCGCTCCTACCAAGCGACCGAGCTGGCGAATTTCATCGTGCAGCGGCCCTGCGTGATCGCCTTCGGCGCGCATACGCAGGAGCGAGCGCAGCTCATCGACCGCGTTCGAGACGACCTTGCCGCGCGAGGATGCCTTCTTGACTTCGCCTGCATTGGACAAGGGTGGGAATGGCATCCGCCGGTATGCCGCGAATCCGCCCTGGCATACGCATCGCGCTGTGCTGTGGCTGCCGTGGCCTGGCCGGATGCCACGGCGGACATCGCAGTACCGCTTGCCGACGGCGTTGCGACCTTCGCCCTCGATGCGGCTGATTTCCCCTTCGCATGCGCCGATGCGGTTGCGCCCTGCGACGCCGATCCGACATCGCTCGCGCAGGCACTCGAAACAGCAGCCCGTAACGCTCCCGGAGGCAATGAGTGGACGCCGGCTCCCCGGCACCCCTCGCTACTTGCAGCACCGAACCTTGACGACCAGGCAGAATCGCTGTTGTCCTGCTTGCGTCAAGCCGGCTTGCTCGGGTCGGGGTGCGAGCGGCCGGCCGTCCATGTGTGCCTGTGCGGCTACTACGGAACGGG
>CAZBEP010000362.1:0-1856 GCA_964490925.1 uncultured Eggerthellaceae bacterium
ACCTAGACGTTTCGTATAGGTATGTTTTGACCTGGCGCTTTATAAAAAAGATTTTGCTTGCCGCCCTGTCTTCATGTTTTCTTCAGAATCTCCGCCGCAGATCCCTCGTCGGCGGGGCGGCGGGAGGCCGCCGCAGACGCGGGCGGCCTCCCGGGAGGGCTTCTCTCAGCCCTCCCCGCCCTCTATCCAGCGCATGCCGCCGACGAAGATCTTCGCCGCCTGGCAGCGCAGCGTGCTCTCGTAAGGCCGCAGGTACGTGCCGTCGCTCTCGATACTGCCCGACAGGATGTCGTTTTCGGCCGTCCACTGCAGCGCCGCCGTGGCCGCCTCCCACTCCGTGCCGGCGTCCGCCGTCGCCCAATAGGCGGCCGTCGAGGACGCCTCGGGGCTGCCGCAGACGCGCCACAGCATAATGGCGATCTCCTGGCGGCTGATCGAGTCGTTCGGGCGGAACGTGCCGAGGGACTTCCCCGTAGCCGCGTCGATGTCGCCCGTCACGTACCCGGCCACGTAGGCCCAGTTCAGCGCGTTCGTGTAATAGTTGCTCTCGTCGACGTCCGTAAAGGGCGTGAGGTTGTTTCGGCGCGCCTCGTCGTCGGCGGCTCCCGTCACGGCGCGGTAGAGCACAAGGATCGCCTGGGCGCGCGTGAGGTCGTCCGTGGGCAGGAAGTTCCCCGTGTACGCCTGGGTCACGGAATCCTTCTCGCCCGTCATGAGGCCGGCCTGCGCCGCCTGCGTGATCCACTCCGCCGCCCATCCGTATATCGTTTCGCCGTCGTAGTCCACGTCGGCGAAGCGGTAGCCGTTCCTCGCCGCCGCGAGGAAGGCCGCCGTTTGGCGGGCAAGCACGTCGGCCGCCTGGTCGAAGGCGCGCTGGGTTTCCGGCGCGGCCGCCAAGGCCGCCTCGGCGTCGGCGAGGGCCGACTCGAGCGCCTCGATTTCGATTCCGTCGGCCGTCCAAAGGTCGGTCACGAGAACGTCGGAGCCGTCTTCGGAGAGCACCACCGCCGCGAGCGCGGCGCGCGCCTCGGCGATCGCCGCCTCGAGGGCCGCCGTGTCGGGCACCCATGATCCTTCGGCGATCGCGGCCTCGAAGGCCGCCGTCGCCGCCGTAAGCGCCGCCGCGGCGGCGTCATAGTCTTCCTGCGTCGGATCCGCAAGGGCGCGAACGGCGCGCGCCTCGGCGAGGGCGGCTGCCAAAGCGTTGTAGGCTGCCTGCGTCACGTAGGGGCTTCCGAGCAGCACGTCGGAGCCGTCCTCCGACACGGCCGGACCGGTCAGCGCCTCGGCCGCCGCAGTGATCGCGAGGTCGAGGTCCCATGGATCCGCGCCGTCGATGCGGTAGACGAAGACGACGGCGTTGCGCTGCCCCGCGACGAGCTCTATCTGCTGGACGGCGTCGGCTTCGTCCACGAGGACGTAGCCTTCGATGTCCGGCGCCGCCACGGAGACGACGCTGCCCGCCGCGCCGCCCGTCACGAGCTGCGGGGCGGCGAGCGTCTGGCCGTGGTTGTCGACGCATTCCACCCAGTACGCGACGTCGGCCTCGTCGACCACGATGTCGAAAGAGCCGACAAGATCGCCGCCGGAGGGAGTCGTGTAGTTGCCGATGCCCGTCACGTAGACGTAGCCCGTGCCCTCGACGTTCGCGCCGTAGGACAGCTCGTAGTCGACGCCCTCCTCAAGGACGACGGGGTTTTCCGGATCGGACACGTCGGTCACGACGGCGGAGGGCGTGAGCTGCCCGCCTGTGTACGTTTGGTCGTCGACTTCCACCGTGTAGGCGCCCGAGGCGGCCGACATCGTCTTCGGGCTGATGGTGAACGTGCCCGTGATCGAACCCGTGTAGTCGCCGA
>CAZBEP010000363.1:0-1847 GCA_964490925.1 uncultured Eggerthellaceae bacterium
CCCTCGAAGAGCGGCTGCAGCGACAACCCTGGGACGTTGCGGTAGAGCCCCTTCCCCGCGCGCTCTGTGTGGCCCATCTTGCCGAGCACGCGGCCGTCGGGGCTCGTGGCGCCCTCGATCGCGAGCATCGACCCGTTCGGGTTCGCCGAAAGCGCCATCGACGGCGCACCGGACTCGTCGCAGTACTGCGTCGCGACGCGGCCGTCGGCGGCCATCCGGTCGATAAGCGCGGCAGGCCCCATGAAGCGGCCTTCCCCGTGGCTGATCGCGACCGTGTGGACGTCGCCGACCGCACAGCGGGACAGCCATGGCGACAGCGTCGAGGCCACGCGCGTGCGCACGAGGCGGCTCTGGTGGCGGCCGATCGTGTTGAATGTGAGCGTCGGACAGGAGTCGTCCCTGTCGATAATGTCGCCGAACGGCACGAGTCCGAGCTTCACGAGCGCCTGGAACCCGTTGCAGATGCCGAGCATGAGACCGTCGCGGTTCTGCAGCAGGTCGCGTACGGCATCGGCCACCTCCGGCGCGCGGAAGAGCGCCGCGATGAGCTTCGCCGAGCCGTCGGGCTCGTCGCCGCCGGAGAACCCGCCCGGAATCATCACGATCTGGCTTTTCCGGACGGCCTGCGCGAGGGCGGCGGCGCTTTCGGCGACGGCGCCGGGCGTGAGGTTGTTCACGACGAGGACGCGCACGGCCGCGCCGGCCCGCTCGAAGGCGCGGGTGGTGTCGTATTCGCAGTTCGTGCCCGGAAACACCGGGACGACGACGCGCGGGCGCGCGACGGTACCGCAGTACGCGATCGGCGGGCGGGCGTCCCATCTGACGGCCGGAACCTCGCGCGATTCGACCTCGGCGTCGGCCGTGCGGTACGGGAACACGCCCTCGAGCGCGCCCTCCCACGCCTCCTGCACGTCGGCGAGATCGACCGTCTCGCCCGCGTACGCGGGGGCGTCGGCGGGAACGGCCAGCTCGTAGGCGGCCGTCGTGACGGCGAAGGGGCGCACGGCGAGCGCATCGGTTTCCACCGGAGGCTCGGCGCCGTCGGCAAGCTCCACGAGGAAGGAGCCGTAGGCCGGGCGGAAGAGGGCCGCGGCGTCGCAGGCGGGGTCGAGGGCCGCGCCGAAACCGTTGCCGACGCACATCTTGAACAGCGCCTCGGCCTTGCCGCCGTAGCCCGGAGTCGCCACGGCGAGCGCCGCGCCCGACGCCGTGAGCGCCTCGACGGCATCGAGCGCTTCGAGGAGCCCCGCGGCGTCCGGCACGACGCCGCGATAGGCGCGCGGCGCGACCTCCACCACGCGATGGCCGGCGGCCTTGAACTCGGGCGACACCGCGCGGTCGGCGCGGCCGCACGCGACGGCGAACGAGATGAGCGTCGGCGGCACGTCGAGGTCCTCGAAGCTGCCCGACATCGAGTCCTTCCCGCCGATGGCGCCGACCCCGAGGTCGACCTGCGCCATGAGCGCGCCGAGCACGGAGGCGACGGGGCGGCCCCAGCGGTCGGGGTCGGTGCGCGGCGCCCCGAAGTACTCCTGCAGCGAGAGGTAGGCGCGGGCGCGCTCGAAGCCGGCGGCGACGAGCTTCGCCACGCTCTCGACGACGGCCAGGTAGGCACCAAAGAACTGGTTCGCGCTCGACAGGTAGGGGTTGAAGCCCCAGGCCATCGCCGAGGCGGTGTTCGTCTCGCCGTCGGCCGGCAGCTTCGCGACCATCGCCATGGGCGGCGTGAGCTGGCGCTTTCCGCCGAAGGGCATGAGCACCGTCGCCGCGCCGATCGTCGAGTCGAAGCGCTCGCCGAGGCCCTTGCTCGAGGCGACGTTGAGGTCGGCCGCGAGCGCGCGCAGGCG
>CAZBEP010000364.1:0-1837 GCA_964490925.1 uncultured Eggerthellaceae bacterium
GCCCGCCGGCCCCTGCGGAGCGGCCCGCCCGCCCGCCGGGGCCGCCTACCCGATGATCTCCGTACTCACGACGGCGATCTTCGCCATTTGGGCGCGCGTCGTCGAGCTCTGCGGCATGAGGTAGCCGGTGTTGGCGTCGCCCGTCATGATGCCGTTCTCGTAGCACCAGGCCACGGCCTCCTGCGCGAATGGCAGTACCGCGTCCGCGTCGGGGGCGCTCTCGTAGGCGCTCGGGTCGGCGGAGGTGTCGATGCCGCAGAAGGCGGCGTAGCGCGCGATCATCGTCGCGGCCTCCTGGCGGCTCACGGAGTCGTTCGGGCGCATCGTGAAGAGCTGGTTGCCCTCTGTGTCGGTGTCCCCCGTCATGATGCCGTTTTCGTATGCCCAGTTGATGGCCGCCGTGTAGTACTGCTTGCTCACGACGTCGGACATGTCCGTCTCGTTGTTTTCGTAGGAGGCGACGTTTTCCGTGGCGTCGGAGTCGGGGTTGGCGTGGCGGTAGAGGATGGTGGCGAGCTGCGCCCGCGTCACGACGTCCTCGATGCCGAACACCCCGGTCGGAACCCCGCTCGTGTTGGAGTAGCCGGTCATGAGGCCCGCCTCGGTGGCGGCCATCGCCCAGCCCTCGCCCCAGTGCCCGTCGACGTCGCTGTAGACGGAGTTGGGCGTGTATCCGGCCAAGACGCGCATCGCGTATCGGTTCCAGCCGAGCGACAGCGTGACGGTGGCCGTTCCGTCGGCAATGGCGGAAATCGTGCCGCTGCTCGTGGCCGACACGTGCGCCGTGTTCGAGCTTTCCCAGGTGAAGCTCGAGTTCTCGACGGCGGGTCTGCCCCAGCCCGAGTTCGTGAGATAGATGGTCGGCGTGGTGCTCTGGCCGAGGTCAAGGCAGATCCAGTCGCTTTGCACCGTTGCGTCGACGCTCACGGTGAAGCTCGGCTCGAAGAAGGTGAGGTCGACCTGCACCTCGCGGGTCGTCGTGACGTCGCTCTGCCCGCTCGTTGCGCTCGCGGTGGAGCTGCCGAACAGCTGCACCCAGCGCAGCGTGCCGTCGGAGGTGCGGAAGCAGCCGATGCCGATGGACTTGTAGCTCGATTCGAGGATGTTCGCGCGGTGCCCCGAAGAGTTCATCCACGAGTTCATCACGCTTGTAGGCGTGCCTTGGCCGGCTGCGATGTTTTCGCCCATCATGCTCATCGTCTTGTTCAACACGGTGAAGCAGCTAGTGCCGTTCGGGCGCGTGTGATCCCAGTAGATGGCCGTTTCGGCGGCGCGCTGCATGGCCGCCTCGAGCAGGTCGGCATCCATCGTGAGCGAGGCAAGCCCCTCTGCCGCGCGCTCCTGGTTCACGATGTCGAGCACCTGGTAGGCATAGTCGTACAGCTCGGTCCCCGAGATGCTCAGCGTTGCGACCGAACTCTCTTCGGCAAGCACGGAGGCTTCGTCGGCGTCGGCCTCAGCAGCCTCTCCGACTGCGCCGGCCGGCGTCTCGTCGGCGGCAAGCCCCTCGCCGCCTCCGTCAAGTGCTGCGGCGCCGACGGCGTCGAGTACTGCCGCCTCGCCGACAACGCCGCTTGCTGTCTCGCTGGCGAGCGCCGCCTGCGGCGCGGCCGGTGTGAGACCGACGACGAGCGCGATCGCCAACATGATCGCCGGCAGGGCGCGTCTGAGCCTTCTTTGAGTCATGTCCATGGGTGCCTCCTTGCTTTGCGTTCGCCTATTCGCCGGACGTAGGCCGTGCGGCGAATATTTTCCGCAGTATATCCATTTCGCAGTATATCCATAGGGGGAAGATTCGTCACGCCATAGGCGGGCGTCTGGTCGCCAAGCCGGCATG
>CAZBEP010000365.1:0-1831 GCA_964490925.1 uncultured Eggerthellaceae bacterium
AAGGCGGACTTCGTGGCCTGCCACAACCCGAGCTATGTGACGAAGAACTTCCGCATGGTCAACGACGTCAAGCCCGGAGGCGCCTTCCTCATCAACTGCCAGTGGGACTCCGAGGAGCTCGCGCACCACTTGAGCGGCGAGGCGAAGCGCTACATCGCCAACAACGGCATCCGTCTCTACACCATCAACGCCATCGACCTCGCGCGCAAGGTGGGGATGGGGCGCCGCACGAACACCGTCTTGCAGTCGGCGTTCTTCGCGCTTGCCGGCGTGCTGCCGCTCGACGAGGCCATCGGCTACATGAAAGACGCCGCCACGAAGTCCTACCTCAAGAAGGGCCAGGACGTCGTCGACAACAATCACCGCGCCATCGATGCGGGCGCCACGGCGTTTACGCAGATCGAGGTTCCGGAAAGCTGGAAGAACGCCGAGGACGCCCCTGCGGCTCCCGCGCCCGAAGGCCGGGCCGCGCTCGTCAAGCAGGTGCACGAGATCATGGAGCCCGTCGAGCTCATGGACGGCGACCGCCTGCCCGTGTCCGTGTTCGTCGACCACGTCGACGGTCAGTTCGAGCAGGGGGCTGCGGCATACCAGAAGCGCGGCGTGGCGACGCTCGTGCCCGAATGGAACGCGGAGACCTGCATCCAGTGCAATAACTGCGCTTTCGTCTGCCCCCATGCGACGATCCGCCCCTTCGCCCTCACGGAGGAAGAGGCTGCGGCGGTGCCTGCCAACGCGCGCCTCATCGACGCGAAGGGCAAGGCCGCGGCGGGTCTCAAGTACACGCTTGCCGTCTCGCCGCTCGACTGCATGGGCTGCGGCGTATGCATCGGACAGTGCCCGACGGACTCGCTCAAGATGGTCGATGCTGCGACTCAGCTGCCCGAGCAGGACGTGTTCGACTACTGCGTCGCGCAGGTGTCCGACAAGCCGGCGCTGCAGGATGCGAGCGTCAAGGGCAGCCAGTTCTGCCGTCCGCTCCTCGAGTTCTCCGGCGCCTGCGCGGGCTGCGCGGAGACCTCGTACGCGCGCCTCGTGACGCAGCTGTTCGGCGGCCGCATGTTCGTCGCGAACGCGACGGGCTGCTCCTCGATCTGGGGCGGCCCGGCGGCCACCTCGCCCTACACGGTCAACGCCGACGGTCGCGGGCCTGCGTGGTCGAACTCGCTGTTCGAGGACAACGCCGAACACGGGCTGGGCATGCTGCTCGGCTACGAGGCGGTGCGCGACGCCATCGTCGAGAACACCAACGCCATCGTTGCGACCGACCACGTGCCGGCTGAGCTGCGCGCGGCGGCGCAGGCATGGCTCGACGCCAAAGACGACGCCGAGGCGAGCAAGGCGGCGGCCGAGTCTTACGTCGCCGAGCTCGAACGCGTGCGCGACGCGAGCTGCGGGCACGGCCTCGCGGCAATCGACGCGATCCTCTCGAAGCGCTCCTACCTCACGAAGAAGTCGTTTTGGATCTTCGGCGGCGACGGCTGGGCATACGACATCGGCTACGGCGGACTCGACCACGTGCTCGCTTCCGGCCGCGACGTCAACGTATTCGTGTTCGACACCGAGGTGTACTCCAACACGGGCGGCCAGGCGTCGAAGGCGTCCAACATCGGCCAGGTCGCGCAGTTCGCGGCGGTCGGCAAAGAGATCAAGAAGAAGAGCCTCGCCGAGATCGCGATGAGCTACGGCTACGTCTACGTGGCGCAGGTCGCGATGGGAGCCAAGCCCGCGCAGACCCTGAAGGCCATAGCCGAGGCCGAGGCGTACCCGGGTCCGTCGATCATCATCGGCTACTCGCCCTGCGAGATGCACTCCATCAAGGGCGGCATGA
>CAZBEP010000366.1:0-1811 GCA_964490925.1 uncultured Eggerthellaceae bacterium
CTGCCCTGCCCTGCGCCATGCTAGCACACGGGCGCGGCGGCAAGGCCGTCTGCCTGTGGCGCTCGTCTGGTTTTCCCGATAAGATGCATAATGCATGAAAAAGCAGGAAAAGGGAGGGAACGGATGCCGGCACTGCAGGTCAAGGAGTTTCCCGCCGATCTATATGACGATCTCCGCTCGTGCGCGGCGGAGCAGGATCGCAGCATTTCGCAACAGACCGTGCACATCCTGCGCGAGTATCTTCGCGCGTACCGGCAGGCAGCCGGGCGCGTCGACTGGGTCGCGCGGGCCGTAGAGTCCGATGCGCCAGGAAGGCTCGCGTTTCCGACGGAGCATACGGCCGATGACGAGCGCCGCGGCCGGATCGAGCGCCGCAAGCGTCTGTTCGAGAGGATCGACGCTGCCCCTCGGTTTTCCGTCCCCGACGACTTCCCCTCTCCCGCCGAGCTCATTCGTGCGGACAGAGGGGAGCGCGATGCCCGAATCGCGCTTGCGGTCGATGGTAAAGACCTGCGATGATCGTTCTCGATTGCTGCGCTGCTGTCGAGATCGTGCGTGCGACGCCGAGGGGGCTAAGGCTTCGGGAGCTCATGCTCGAAGGCGAACCGGTCGTTTCGTCGGAGCTGTTCCAGGCGGAGATTAGGAGCGCGTTTCAGAAATACGTGCGTGCAGGGCGGGCGCCTCGGGAAGTGGCCGAGCAATGCATCGAAAACGCGATCAACCTCGTCGACGACTTTGTGCCGATTGCGGACAACGCCGCCGAGGCGTTCCGTGATGCGTGCCGCGAGGGGCATTCGATCTACGACATGCTATATCTCACCCTTGCGCGCCGCTTTGCCGCGACGCTTATGACCTCAGATCGAAAGCTCGTGGACCTGTGTGAGCGGATGGGCATCGACTGCGTCGTCGAGGTAGAGCTGTAGCGCGGATGGCGTTTGCGGACTCTGCCGAGGCGCCGCTGCCGAAGCGTCGCGCTCAAAAAGCAACGCGCCTGCGGGGGGCGAAACCC
This sequence comes from uncultured Eggerthellaceae bacterium, assembly GCA_964490925.1. Taxonomy (GTDB): domain Bacteria; phylum Actinomycetota; class Coriobacteriia; order Coriobacteriales; family Eggerthellaceae; genus CAZBEP01. The sequence continues at coordinate 1,010 of CAZBEP010000366.1, forward strand.
CGCAGGCGCGCTCGCCGCAAGCTGTCTGTGCGTGCGGCCCGCGACGTGCGAGGCTCGGGGTGTCGCTACACCGTGCCCATCTCCCAGGAGTTGAGGTAGGCGATCTGCTCCTCGGTGAGCTCGTCGATCTCGACGCCGAGCGTCTCGAGCTTGAGCGCCGCGATCTCGCTGTCGATGCCCTCGGGCACGTCGTAGCAGCCGGGCGCAAGCTCGCCCGCGTGCGCGAGCAGGTACTCCGCGCAGAGCGCCTGGTTCGCGAAGCTCATGTCCATGACGTTGGCGGGATGCCCCTCCGCGCCCGACAGGTTCACGAGGCGCCCTTCGGCCAGAAGCACGATGCGGCGGCCGTCCGCGAGCGTGTACTCGTCGACCATCGGCTTGAGCGTCTCCTTCTTGACGGCCATCTCCTCGAGCCTGGGGATGTTGATCTCGGAGTTGAAGTGGCCTGAGTTGCAGATGATGGCGCCGTCCTTCATATTCGCGTAGCACGGCTCGTCGATGACGTTGAGGTCGCCCGTGACGGTCACCCACACGTCGGCGACCTTCGCGGCCTCGGCGCGCGGCATGACGGCGAAGCCCTCCATGTGCGCCTCGAGCGCGGCGGTGGGGTCGACCTCGCATATGACGACCTGCGCGCCCATGCCCTTCGCGCGCAGCGCGAGCCCCTTGCCGCACCAGCCGTAGCCCGAAACGACCACCGTGCGGCCGGCGAGCAGGCGGTTCGTGAGGCGGATGATGCCGTCGAGCGTCGACTGGCCGGTGCCGTAGCGATTGTCGAAGAAGTGCTTGGTCTTGGCGTTGT
>CAZBEP010000367.1:0-1790 GCA_964490925.1 uncultured Eggerthellaceae bacterium
CTATTGCCGTCGGCGCGGCCGTCTGGCTCGTTCCCGGCATCGAGGCGGTCGGGGCGCGCGAGGCCTGGGTGGCTGTCGCCGTTGTCGGGCTGGTTCTGTCGCTCGTCAACATGGGTGTCAAGCCGATCGTCCAGTTTTTCAGCCTGCCGATCACCTGTCTCACGCTCGGCATCTTCTACCTTGTCATCAACACGGCGATGCTCTATTTGGCCGCCTGGATCACGACGAGCCTCTTCGAGCTCGGCATCTTCATTGAATCCTTCGGCAGCGCTTTTGCCGCGAGCGTCGTGATCAGCATTGTCTCCGGCATCGCGAACACCATCGTCGGATCGGACGCATAAAAGACCAGAGGGGCGCCGCTCGATTGCTTTCGTCTGAGCCTGCTCCGTGCCGTATGACACAGGGGCAGGTCGCTTGGCTCTGCGCCTCGCGCCGCCGCAGGCCCGGCGACCCCACGCAAGGCGTCGCACTCGCCCGAATTCGGCTGAATCGGCTTTTCTTGCAATCGGCGCTGTCCTTTTTCAGTATAATTTGACCGAGGAACGCTGACCAATTCCTTTCGTCCGAAACCGTTTCATACTGGAGCGAATGCGAACGTAAACCTTGACAAGACCGCAATCTGCGTCGGCGAGGCAGAAGATGCGGAAGGCAAGGCGCGGGACTTGAAAGCCGGAATGAATCGGTCAGCGTTTCCCTCAAGGGTTTCCTGCACCGAACCGAGCGAAAGGAGCTTTCGTGGCATCACCTCACATGACATCTGACATGCGCGTTGTACGCGGACTCAGCATCGCGAACATCATCATCGCCGCCCTGAGCATCGCCTTCTGGATTGTGATAGTGGCTTTCATGGCGTTCGCCGGCGCGGTCATCACCGACCCCTCGGTCTCGTCCGAGCTCAGCAGCTATCTGAACTACGAGACCCACTATTCCTATTACTCGGACGACTATTCGATCGAGATGTCGGATCTTGACAGCGACCAGATTCTCGGCCTCATGGCGCTCGTGGTAGCGTTTGGCGCCGTCGGATCGATCTGGTTCATTATCGCCTCGATCATAGGACTTGTCGCCGGCATTCTTGGCGTGCGCAACGCCGCGAAGCCCGAGAAGCTCGGCGGTGTGTTCGGCTGGTCGATCGCGGCGGCAATACTCTCGTTCCTCGGCGGATCCTTTGTCTGGATCAGCACGGTCTTGTTCATCCTTGTCGCCGTGTTTGCAAGCCGCGCCCGCAAAGCGGCAGCGCAAGGCGGCGTTCCTTCGTACGGAAACGGCAGCTACGGTCAGCAGCCGCACTATGGGCAAGCTGGCTCTGCGCAGGGCCAGCAGCCGTATGGCCAGCAACAGCAACCTTACGGCCAACAACAGCCGTATGGACAGCAGTCCTACGGACAGCAGCCCTCTGATCCGGCTTCCCCGCAAGGCCAGCAACCCTATGCCCAGCAGCTTCCCAACGAGCAGGACGGCGAAAACGAGTCTCGACAATAGATTCCGCGTTCCTCGGCAAGCCACCCCTGTTCAAGCCGTAGATAAAAGAGCCGCGACCCCGCACCGATCGTGCAAGGTCGCGGCCCTCATTTCAGTGCAAGGCCGAAATAGGTTTCTCGTCAGGCGCGTATCTTCCCCGTGTCACTTCTCGCGTGCAGATGTGCGGCGAGGGGGCGTGTGTGTTCGATCTCAATCTCGATGGTATTCTTCCCAGAGGGTCCGGAAAGCGGGCATCGCGGCGGCGATCACCTCGGGCGCAACGCAGTAGCTCACGCGCACCCAGCCGCCGACGCCGAAGCTATCTGAGG
>CAZBEP010000368.1:0-1788 GCA_964490925.1 uncultured Eggerthellaceae bacterium
GATCGACCCGCGAGCGCGCAAGGCCGTCGCTCATCGCATGAGCAGGGCGTGCGGCAACGAAGCGGCGCGGCATACCGACGCGCACGAACCCGAGCCGTCTGCCGCGTATGCGAGGTCCTCGCTTCCGAACAACAGCCGCTTCTCTTCGCCCGGAAGCGCCTCGCGCGCCTGTTCGCGCAGGTTGTTCATGCCGCTGAGAAACTGCCGGTACATTGCCACGACCAGATAGCGCCCTCGGGCCGTCAGGGTCAGCTCTTCGGCATCGTCGGTTCTGAATGCCCTGTTCAGGCGCATGAAGGCCATCTCGGCGGGCAAGCCTCGGTCGACGCTGACGCCGAACTCGCGGCAGAAGCGCCGCTTGTCGAGGCGCAGCTTGTACAGGTCGAGCATGAACCGGTAGCGCATGAGGTCGCGCTTCGAAAGCACCGACTTCCCCGTAATGGACATGCGCCCCGAGGCGATCATGTCGTTGTATTCGGAGATGCTGAACGTGTTCACGTAGAGCGCGCCTTTCAGGTGCGTGATCGATCCGCTGCCGATCGCCGGATAGTCGTCGTAGTTGGTCTGGTACTCCTCGATGAGGGATCCCGTCGGAGCCTTTTCGCGCTCGGCCGCCCTGGCGCCTGCGCGGCGCGTGAACGTCCACAGCGTCGAGCGCTTGAAGAGCGGATCGCTCCCGCCGGCAAGAGTCCCGTCGATGATCTCGTAGAATCGATGCTCGCGCGCATAATCCACGGATCCGAGCTGTTCGGCCATCTTCTGCTTGGTGCCGTTCGATGCGTACAGCGGAGAGAACGTTACCTGATCGGCGCCGGAAAGAGCCACCTTCTCGAGGTCGGAGAACAGGATGCCTTCGGTTTGCGAAGGGAAGTTGAAGATCATATCGACGTTGAGCAGATCGAAGGTCTGGGCAGCCTCGCCGATGCGCTCGAGGATCTCCTCGCCGCTTCCGTACTTCCCCAGGCGATCCATCTGGAGCAATAAGGAGTCGTCGAAGCTCTGTACGCCTACCGACAAGCGCTGCACGCGCCCGCGCAGTTTCTCGATGTAGGGCAAGGCCAGATGGTTGGGGTTCGTCTCAACGGCCACGTCGACGACGCTGAAGCGGTCGCGCGCGAGGTCGATCGTATCGCACAGCTCGTCGATCATGATCGTGGGCGTGCCCCCGCCGAAGTACAGGCTTTCGAAGTCGTAGCCGAGGCTTTCGAGCATGAGCATCTCGCGGCGCAGGCTTTCGAAGTAGGGCTTGGCGACCTCTTCGCGGAACGGATAGCGGTTGAAGCTGCAATACGGGCAGAGCACCTGGCAGAACGGGACGTGGAGGTACAGCATGTACTTCCTGCCGGGATCCGCCGGCGGCATCGCCGTCTCTTCGGCGGGGGCAAGCGCAAGGCACTGGTTCGCAAGCCCCTTGACCACGGCGGTAAGAAAACGCTCAGCGAGCATGACGGACTCCCTCTTGGGCGATCGCGCGATAGATAGGCAATCCGGCTTCGCTTCGCCCGAGCGACCCCGCATGTCCGCAGCTTCGATGCGCAGCCGCACGTATCGAACCTATCGGATCGAACGCGGCCGCCGGAAGAACGCGTTCAGCCGGCGCAACCGCCTCTGTCGTCTGCATCGCGGTGCAGTGTAGCAGAAAAGAGGCCGACTGAGACGAGCGCTGCGGTCGCGGCGAGGCAAAACAGCGGATGCCGCACGGGTCGCAAGGAGACGAAGCCTCCGAGACGGCCGCATGCGGCAGCACGCCCCTACGCGGCGACGGTCGCCTCGTAGTCCTCGGCGACG
>CAZBEP010000369.1:0-1777 GCA_964490925.1 uncultured Eggerthellaceae bacterium
GGGTGACCCACTCCGCAGCCCAGCCCCACTCGGTGGCGCCGGAGTAGTCGACGTCGGTGAAGCGATAGACCCCGCTTTCGGCCTCGAGCACGACGAACTCGAAGCCCGCGTCCGCAAGGGCCCTCCCTCCCCACGCGGCGTTCTCCCAGTCGCTCGCGTAGCAGTAAAAGACCGGCCCGTCCTCGGGGTCGCCGAACGCGGAGAGGCTGGCCGACGTCAGGCCCGACCCCTCCTCGAACACGACGGACGAGAGGCTCGAGCATCCGTAGAACGCGTACTCGGCTATCGTCTCGACCGACGCGGGGATGGCGACTTCCGAGACGGTATTGCCGCTGAACGCGTAGCGGGCGATCTCCTTCGTCCCCTCGGCAACCGAGTACTCGCCGCAGTCGACCGGCACGTCGACGAGGGATCCCTCGTAGGTGTAGAGGCCGATCCCGTCGCTGAAGTACGTCTCGTTGCGCTCGTCCACCTCGACGGAGAGAAACGCCGCCCGCCCGAGGTCGAGGCTGCTCACGAGCGGGGGCACGTAGAACGACGTGAGGGCAGTCTTGTTGAACGCGCCGGTTCCGACCGTGGTCAGCTGGGAGTCCGGGGAGAAGGACACCTCGCTCAGGGACTCGCACTCCTGAAACGCAAACGACTCGATGACCGCGAGGGAGTCCGGGAACTCGACCCGCTCGAGGCTCAAGGCCCCGTCGAACGCGTAGCTCCCGATGGACTCGAGGCGCGACCCCTCGGCGAACTCGAGCGAGGAGAGACGTATGCAGTCCTGCTCGTCGTAGTTCCCGCTGAACGCCCAGCCCCCGATGGTGACGACCGTCGACGACACGACCGCGCGCTCGAGGTTCCGGCAGCGGGTGAAGAAGTGGTTGCCGATGCCGGTGATGCCCTCGCCGATGTAGACCTCGAGGGCGGTGTCGCGCCACGAGTAATCGGGCGCGTACTCGCTCCTCTCGTAGCCGGAAAGCTCCCCCCTGCCCCAGACGAGCAGCGCCCCGGACGAGTAGGAGAGGTAGCCGTTCGTGGAGGCAGCCCACCCCCATCCCCGCCGCTCGGTGAAAACGCCGACCTCGGAGACGGCGGGGACGTCGTCGAACGCGTACTCGTCGATGTATTCGGCGGCGAGCGGCAGCCCGATGTCCGCAAGCGACGCGCAGCCGGCAAAGGCCCAAGCTTCGACGACCCCCAGCGTCTCGGGCAGGACGCAGGACGCAAGCGACGCGCAGCCGAAAAACGCGCTGTTTCCGACCCGATCGAGGCTCTCCGGCAGCTCAACCGACTCGAGAGACTCGCAGCCCTCGAAGGCGTAGTCCCCCACGCCCGTCACGCCCTCCTCCACCACGACGCGGACGACGTCGCCGAGCGGAAGAGACCCTCCCCAGGAGCCGCCTCCCCAGACGGAGGAGGCCGGACGCGAGAGGTCGTACATGTCGCCGTCGCCGAAGACGGTGAGCGTGCCGTCGGCGAACGCCCAGTACACGGAATCGCCGCACTGGCCGTCATAGTCGGCCTCGGCAAGCGCGGCCGCCTGCAAAGAGGCGTCGCCCGAAGGCTCGGCGGCGTCCGACAGAACCGCCGAGCCGCCGCCCTCCGACACTCCCCCCGCAACCCCCGCCGTCGGCGCGAGCGAGAGCGAAAGCGCCGCGCCGAGCAGCGCCGAAAGCGCGGCCGAGCAGCGCCTTTTCCTTCTCTTCGTTCCGTTCGCCATCCCTCCTCGCTCTCATTCCGTCAGATACTCAAGCGCCTGCACGAAGATCTTGGCGGCGTGGGCGCG
>CAZBEP010000370.1:0-1776 GCA_964490925.1 uncultured Eggerthellaceae bacterium
GGCGGCTCGCGGGATCGCCGGTCGGCTCGCCGTCCGCTTCGGGGCGCCACGGCGCGAGCTTGCGGCATTGCGGGCGCATAAAACGTCGGAAAGGCGATGTCGGCGCCGTGCGCTGAGCGGGCGCAGGCGGAAGGGGAGTGCGCATGGGCATGCTCGATGACGCGCGGGAGATGGTCGGGCGCGGGCTTTCCGCCGCGCACGGCGCCGCCGCTGAGGCGGCCGTCGAGCGCCAGCCGTTCATGCGGGGCTTCGCGCGCCTGTGCGCCGACGGCTGGGAGCAGGGCTGGCACGAGCATAACGGCGGCAACGTCACGTACCGCCTGCGCCCCGAAGAGGTCGATGCCTGCCGGCCGTTCTTTTCGGACGCGCCGGGCGCGTGGGCACCGATGGGCGTGCGCGCCGAGCGCATGGGGAACGCCTTCTTCGCGGCGACGGGCGCGGGGCGCCACCTGCGCAACGTGTCCGTCGATCTGGCGCGAAACGCAGGGATCGTCGAGCTGAGCGCCGCCGGCGACGCGTGGCGCGTCGTGTGGGGCTTTGCGGGCGGCGGGCGTCCCACGAGCGAGCTCGCGAGCCACGTGCTCGTCCACGAGGTGCGCGCCGCTGCAGCGAGGGGCTCGTGCCGCGTGCTTTACCACGCGCATCCGGCCAACGTCGCGACGCTCACCGCTGTGATGCCGCTCGACGCGCGCACGATCACGCGGGCGCTGTGGAAGGCGATGACCGAATGCATCATGGTGTTCCCCCGCGGCGTGGGGGTGGTCGAGTGGATGGTACCGGGAAGCGCCGCGCTCGCGCGTGCGACGGCCGAGCTCATGCGGACTTACGACGCAGCCATCTGGGCGCTGCACGGCCTGTTCGGCGCCGGATCGGACTTCGACGACGCGTTCGGCCTCATGCACGCCATCGAGAAGGCGGCGGGCATATACGTGGCGGCCCGCGCGGCGAACGGCGGCAGCAGCGACTTCCCCAACACGATCGCCGACGACGACCTGCGCGAGATCGCGCGCGAGCTGTCGCTTGACGTGAACGAGGACTTCCTCGACTAGGGAAACGCGCAGGGCGACTCCGGCGGCGTTGCGGGCGGCGTTCGGACGCGCCGCGCCTTCGCGCACTCTGCCAAAAAGGGGCATGCGTCTCGGTTCCGGCCTCTTTGTTGCTATACTGCCTCTCGAAGGAGGTGGCGCTATGGCGATGACATCTTCTCGGATGCCTCATCAGCCCTGATATGAGCGTTATCTCGGGATGCTGAGCTTCGGAGCGCGGACGCGAGATGAGGACTGACATGGCGGAATTTATCTTTCAAATGTACAGGGCACGCAAGGCGCACGGCGACAAGGTCGTCCTCGACGACGTGTCGCTGTCGTTCTACCCGGACGCCAAGATCGGCGTCGTCGGCCCGAACGGCATGGGCAAATCGACCCTGCTTCGCATCATGGCCGGCGTCGAGGAGGTCTCCAACGGCGAGGCGCGCCTCACGCCCGGCTACACCGTCGGCCTCCTCTCGCAGGAGCCGCCGCTTGAAGAGGACAAGACCGTCCTCGAGAACATCCGGCTCGCCTTCGGCGATGTGCTCGCCAAAATCGCCCGCTTCAACGAGGTGTCCGCCGAGATGGCAGACGCATCCGCCGACTTCGACGCGCTTATGGCAGAAATGGGCCGCCTCCAAGACGAGATCGACGCCGCCGACGGCTGGGACCTCGACAGTAAGCTCTCCCAGGCGATGGACGCGCTCCAGTGCCCCGACCCGGACGCCCCGGTGAGCGTCCTTTCCGG
>CAZBEP010000371.1:0-1773 GCA_964490925.1 uncultured Eggerthellaceae bacterium
CCCTGCGGCCGCCTACGCGGCCCCTGCGGCCGGCTCGGTCGCAGAGCCCGCTACGCTGCCGGGCTGGGCGCCTCGCGAGAAGGAGCGCGAGAGGGCCCGCGGGGGCGCGCTCGGGCGCATCGGCGAGCGCATCGGCAGGCGCGCCCGCTCACGCACCGGCGGCCCCGCCGCCCCCGCCGGCGGCTCCGGCGGCCCCGCCGGCGACCCCAGCGAGCGCCCCGCCGCCCCCGGCCCCGCCGCCCCCGGCGGCGCCAGCCCTCGCCCCCGCACCCGCACACGTGCCGGCAGGCTCGGCAGGCACGCCAAGACGCGAAGCGCCTTGAGGGCGCGCCCGACCGCCGACCAGCTCAAAGCCGAGCTGGCCTACGAGCGGCGGCGGCGGCGGAAGGGGCTCGTGTTCCGCAGCACGGTCTACGTGCTCGTGGTGGTGGCCGCAGTCGCCGTTTTGGTCTCGATGCTGGCGATGCCGGTGTTTCGCGTCTACGGCAGCTCGATGTCTCCCACCCTCTCGGAGGGGGACATCGCGGTCTCCATCAAGGGCGTGGACATGGACACGGGCGACTTGGTGGTGTTCTACTACGAGAACAAGGTGCTCATCAAGCGCTACATCGCCGGTCCGGGGCAGTGGGTGAACATCGACGAAGAGGGAAACGTCTATGTGGACGGAGTGCTGCTCGACGAGCCCTATCTTTCCGAAAAGGCGCTCGGCGAATGCGACATCGACCTGCCCTACCAGGTTCCAGAGGGCAGGATCTTCGTTATGGGCGACCACCGCTCGACCTCGGTGGACTCGCGCAGCACGACGCTGGGCTGCATATCCGAAGAGATGATCGTGGGGAAAGTCGTGTTCCGCGTTTGGCCGCTGAGCGGTTTCGGCGCGATGTGAGTTGGAAAGGCCGGGTGATTCAGCATGGGCTCGACTGAGACGCTGGAAGGGGCGTTTGATGGGTACGCCGCAGCCCATCGACGCAAGAAAAGATGGCGCATAACCGTTGCCTGCCTGGCCGTCCTGGTTGCGGCGGGCACGGTGTATGCGCTCATGACGTCTGCCTCGACCCTGGAGGGAAAGACCTACTGCGGCCTGGAAGAGCACGCCCACTCCGATGATTGCTACGAATCCGTCCTGGTCTGCGGATTCGAAGAAGAGGTCGAAGCGGAGGGCAAAGCGGAAGAGGCGGAAGAGGCGGAAGAAGAAGCGGGCGAAGCGGCGGGCGGGCACGCCCATGACGAGGACTGCTACGAGCAGGCGCTCGTCTGCGAGCTCGAGGAGCATGCCCACGTCGACGAGTGCTACGTGAACCCGGACGAGGAAGCCTCCGCCGAAGCCGAGACAGCGGCCCTGCCGGCCGGCGCCCAGGTGCCGGACGGCTACACCGAACTCTACACCGCGCGCGACGACGCCGAGGGCTTTGCGGTGACCGTCTACGCGCCCGAGGGCGCGCTGCCCGACGGGGTCACGCTGAACGCGGCGCTCATCAGCGAGGACGACGATGCCTACGCGCAGGCCGAAGAAGCCCTGGCCGCAAGCCTCGACGCCGATCTGTCGTCAGAGGAGGAGCCGTCAGAGGATGGGTCGGACGAGGCAGGCTACGGCTTTGCCGCCCTCGACATCCACTTCGCCGACGCCGAGGGCAACGAGGTTGAGCCGACAAGCGAGGTCTACGTGGTCATCGACGCCGACGGCCTTCTGCCCGAGGACGCGGATCCGGACACCCTCGCCGTCCAGCACCATGCGGAAAGCGACGGCACGGTGACCGTGGAGACCGTGGCGGA
>CAZBEP010000372.1:0-1769 GCA_964490925.1 uncultured Eggerthellaceae bacterium
TCAGCGAGCAGCTTGCATGGGGCGAGCCTATTAAAAAGCGGGTGTGGCAGCGCATTGTAAAGGAAAAGATCCGTCAGCAGGCGACCCTCCTCGCGGCGCGCGACTGCCCGGAGGCGAGCGTTCTTGAAGGGGCTGTCGAGGAGGTTCGCTCGGGCGACACCACGAACCGAGAGGCTCACGCGGCGCGCATCTATTTTCAAGCGCTGTTCGGAAGCGAGTTTTCCCGCGATGTCGATTGCGTGGTAAACGATGCTCTGAACTACGGTTACGCCGTGCTGTTGTCTGCGGTCAACCGCGAAATCGTCTCCCGGGGATACCTTACGCAATGCGGGATATGCCATAGAAACGAATACAACCAGTTCAACCTCGCATGCGATTTCATGGAGCCGTTTCGCCCAGTCGTCGACCGCCTGGTCGACGACTGGGTAGGATCCGAGTTCGACAGAGACGCACGGCGGCTGCTCGGGGATCTGCTCAACAACACCGTTGGATACCGCGACGGGAGCTACCGGCTCGGGTCGGTGGTCTCCCTTTTCGTCCAGGACTGCATCAACGCGCTCAACAAGAAGGTCTCCGTCGGCGACATCGCGGGCTTCGATGTGCGATGAGCGGAAAGGAGCGAGTTCGGTTCATGCGTTTGCTGGTCTTTTTCGATCTGCCTGTCGCAACTGCGGTTCAGCGAAAGCGATACGCCCAGTTTCGGAAGGCTCTCATCAAAGAGGGCTACCTTATGGTGCAGCAATCCGTCTATGCAAAGCTTGTGATAAACGAAGCAGCGGCAAATGGAGCTCTGGCTCGTCTCAGGAAAATTCGCCCGCCTGAAGGACTTGTGCAAGTGCTTAAAGTGACTGAAAAACAATATGCGACCATGACGTTCATCACGGGGGATCGCGAGGATGGCGATGAAGTCGATACCATGGAGGAGTTTCTTGTGCTATGAAAATCTCGTTCGAGGGCTTCGAGCGTGCGATCGAGATGGCTCCCGCGACTCCGACGGTGCTCGAAATAGAAAACAAGACCCTCTTCACGCGAATATGCCAATCCCTCATCTCAGGAGCCGGAGAGGATGCGCGGGAACCCTATTCCGTGTGGGACGATCAAGGGAAGAGCCTGTCCCCTTCAACGGCGCTTCTCGTCGTCAGCGACCCCTTGTCCCTTCCGTGGGACAGTCGCGCGCTCAACAAGAAAACCCTCGATTATTTCGGTCGCCTCGCCAACGAGGACGAGGACGCAAGACGGGAGATCGACGAGCTCGCCAACAAACTCATGGGGCTTCTGGCATGTTTGGCGCATCGAACGAACGGCAGCTATCAATTTGCACTAGAATGGAGCGTGGAGCGGCAGCTTAGGGCGTTTGGGTTCGCCCCCGACCGATTCGAGACACTACCGTACCTTGACAGCTTATCTTCGTTTCTCGATTTCGTTGCCGACATGGCGCCGGATCGGGGACTGGTATTCGTGAATCTCAAGCGTTTTTTGAAAAGATCCGATCTCGAAGCTGCGTATGAACGCGTGTTTTTCCACCGTTTACATGCGCTTCTCCTTGAGAGCGTCCACGAGGAGGTCGCATCTCCTCGTGAGCGGAAGATACGCATTGATCAGCTTTTTCTTGAGAGCTGAGAACTGTACCCGTCAGCATGGCCATCTCCTTTGCAGGGGGGATTCTGTTCCAACGGTTTTGGAGCAGTGTCATTCTGACTGGTAATCAAACGCGCAAATGGGTGGCGCGCGTGATGGCTGGTTTTGGAGCAGTGTCATTCTGACTGGTA
>CAZBEP010000373.1:0-1758 GCA_964490925.1 uncultured Eggerthellaceae bacterium
CGCGCGATAAGCGACAAACAACAAACAACTGACGAACAGCAAGCAACGAAAGAACGAACGCCCATGAATGATTCCATAGAAGGCAAACGTCCCATTATCGAAGCGCTGCGCAGCCACGTGCCCGTCAAGCGCATCCTGATGGCAGACAATCTCAAACGCGACGGCCTGGTCGAAGACCTGCTGCGCAAGGCGCGCAATGCCGAGGTGCCGATAAAGATGGTTCCCCGCCGCGTGCTCGACGAGCGCTCAGAACGGGGCAGCCATCAGGGCTTTATCGCCGAGACCAAGCCCTTTCCCTACTGCAGCATGAGCGACATTCTCGCGCGTGCAGACGCCGACGCGCAGCAGCACGGCGGATCGGCGCTTGTGGTGGTGCTCGACCACGTGATGGATGCGGGCAACCTGGGAGCCATTGCGCGCTCCGCCGAGGCGGCAGGAGCAAGCGGGCTGGTCATCCCGAACAAACGCTGCGCGCACGTGACTGCGGCAACCTACAAGAGCTCGGCGGGTGCGATCAGCCATCTTGCGCTCACTCAGGTGGCGAATATTACGTCTGCGCTCGAGCGCCTGAAGAAGGAGGGCTTTTGGGTCGCCGGAGCAAGCGAGCACGCCTCCGATGCGATTTGGGACGCGAACCTTACGGGCAAGATCGCGCTCGTGATGGGAAATGAGGGCGAAGGGCTCTCGCGGCTCGTGCGCGAGTCCTGCGACTTTCTGGTGAGCCTGCCCTTGGCAGGTCAGGTTGGTTCGCTCAACGTGGCCCAAGCTTCCACCGTCTGCATGTATGAGTGGATGCGTCAGAATCGAGGTGCGCTTGAGAGCGCGATCGGCGAGGACTCTCGAGCAGGCGCCGGCAAGGGCTCGGGCGCGAGTGACGGAGCCGCATGCGCTGCCTGCAGCGGCTCGAGCAGCACCGCTTTCGGCGGCATCGTTTCGCCTGAAGCATAGGAAAGCCTAGAATTCGCGATGGTACAGGAGCGTCGTAAACTTCTAATTATCGATGGCTATAACGTGCTTCGATCGGGAAGTCGCTATTGCCAGATCACCGATCCCGACTATACCGACGATGCTTTCAACCGCGCACGGGAGTCGCTGCTCAACGACGTGATCAGCTATGCCGGGCGCGAACGGAGCGCCGTGATCGTTTTCGATGGCGCGCGCAATCGATTCTCGACGGGCGACCCCGAGTTTATCGGCGGCGTGCGGGTTATTTTTTCTCCGGCGGGGCAGTCGGCCGATAAGGTGATCGAGCGGCTTGCCCATGATGCGCGGGAGCGCGGCGTCGAGGCGCTCGTGGTGACGAGCGATGCGAGCATTCAGGACGCGGTATTCGGCGGGGGCGTGGACCGCATGAGCGCAAACGACTTTTGTCGCGAAGTCGCGCAGCTTCACGAAGAGACCGAACGGGACGCACAACCTCGTATCGCGCGCAAAAGCACCGTGTCGGAGCGCATCGCCCCCGACGTGCGCTCAAAACTCGAAGCCCTCCGCGATGCCCATAGTCACAACTTAAAAAAGTTGTAACCAAAAGAGTTGCTCCTAGAGTTACTCCTTAAATATAGAACGAATGTTTCACGTGAAACATTCCAAAATCGCTCAGGATCCCCATTTTTATGTATGCCCCGATGCGTTGTGCGAGTTACAACTTTTTTCGTGACAACCGTCCAATCTCCATGTCCGCAAAAGCCCAGTTGAAGCCCAGAAAAACAAAAAAGTTCCACAGTTTGTAAAAATTTTTCTTGACCCAAGGCACCCAAA
>CAZBEP010000374.1:0-1756 GCA_964490925.1 uncultured Eggerthellaceae bacterium
GCTAACTCCTCCCAAACCGGAGCTAACTCCTCCCGAACCGCGAAAAACGGGCCTCCGCGAGCCCTCCCGTGCGTGCGCGAGCCGGGGATCCTCCCAAGCCGTGGCTAACTCCTCCCAAGCCGCAGTTTTCGGGCGGATCGCCCGAGGGACCCGGCGGGCGGGTCGCGGCCGACACCGCAGCCGCCCGCGCAGCGCATGAGCCGGCGGCGGCCAGGTCGGGGGAGCACGAAAGCGCCCGCCAAACGACGGGCCGGCGCCCGGCGGAGCGTGGGGCGCCATCCGTTAGCGCGCGCAATGCGCATCGTGCTCGTCACCGTCGCTGCGCTGAACCTGCGCAAGGGCAGGGCGTAGGCGTCACCCGAACTCCGCGCACGCATTCAGGCGTTTCGACGAAGACAGACAAGGAGAACCGTAAGTGGTAGAGCTTGATGCAAAAGGTGAGACGAACAGCGTGGTCGAAGAGAAAATCCCGCTAGCTATCAGCCGTCTCGTATACGAGAGCGGACACCTGACCCATAAGCTCGTTCGCCGTGCCAATGCCCACCGAGGAAAAGAACGCTATCACGTAAGGTCTTTCCGTATACACGATGCCCGCATCATGGCGATACTCGCTAAGCGATCCTGTCTTGTTTCCGAACGTCACACCGGAAGGGATACCCTGGGCAAGACCCTCCCCGTCCGTCTGATCCGCAAGATAGCCCTCGCCTCGAACGCACATCTCTTCACTCGCGATGGTTCGCTCGGCTATGCCGACAAGTATCTCCGCTGCGTCTCGAGCGCTCATGTAATTTTCTGTTCCAGACGAGAGGTCCATCATCTTGCGGTTCAGGGAAGTCGCACGGAGGCCGAGCTCCGCCGCACGGGTGTTAATCGCTTCCATTCCCATGCGGTCGATCAGCACGTTTGTCGCCGTGTTGTCGCTATAGCAGATCATGTACCGCGCAAGGTCGTCGTACGTGAAAGATGTTCCCAGGGGGTATTCGTTGATATGCCCCGTTCCTGCAACGACATCCGCAGACGAGAGCGTATAGACGTCCCCCAAGGAAAGCTCGCCCGCATCGATTTCCGCCATGAACTCGGCGAGCACGAGCAGCTTGATCATGGAGGCGGACACGAAGGTCTCGTCGGCGTTGATCGCGATCTCCCAAGTTCCGTCAAGCGCTGCGGCGTACACAGCTACGTTTGTCCCGTAGGCTCCGAAAAGACCCTCGATAGCGACAGACACTTCTGTGATCGCCTCGGTCGAAACGTCCTCCGAAAGCTCCTCGGACGAGGTTTCTTCGAGGTCGCTTGCAGGGCGATCTCTCACGTCACCCGCCGCAAACTCGATACTCCGGGACCTCGCTGCTTCGGCCTCCTCGCCAGACGAGCAGGCGCACACAAGCAGAACGGGGACAAGGCCTAAACAGACAGCAAGGGCAACGAGGAAAAGCCTCTTCCTGCATGAGGCGGCGAGCACCACGAACTACCCCACCTCTACCTTAAGCCGTCTTGCTTTGCGGATCCGCCCGACAATCATAAACGTCGCCACCGCAAGCACGACCAAGAAGAATCCGGCCGCAGACACCCCGACAATCCAGCTGTTATCCACCAGCTCGCCCTCCTCGTTTGCCCCGGCGCGGTAGGTCTCGTCGAAACGCCCATCGCCGTCCGTGTCGACAGAAAGCGTCGTGACGTCTGCCACCTCCGCCGTCGTCTCGACGACGGTCTGCTCGGTAATCGCGATGTCGCTAAAGGTTCGGAAATCCGTATAGCG
>CAZBEP010000375.1:0-1754 GCA_964490925.1 uncultured Eggerthellaceae bacterium
ACGGCGGGCATCGTCACGATGAGCGACGTCATGGAGCAGATCGTCGGGCGCGTGGAGGACGAGTACTCCCACGGGGACTCCGACGAGGTCGTGGCGAAGGGCGACGGCACGTACGTGATCGAGGGGTCGCTGCCGATCGACGAGCTCGAGGAGCTTATCGGGTTTAAGCCCGAAGAGGCTTCCGAGGTGGAGACGGCGGGCGGGCTTTTGCTGAGCCTGTTCGACCGCATCCCGAACGAAGGCGACGAGACCTCCATCGAAGGCAGGAGAGCCCGGGCGACCTTCACCGTTGCGGTCATGGACCGCCATCGCGTGGACAAGGTGCGCGTCGTCGTGGAGCGGTTCGAGGGCGACGAAGAGAGCCGGGAGGGCTGACGCGCCTTGCGGGTGGAACGGGTCGCGCCGCTCCCTAGGACACTTTCACGCCGCAAAAGCGCTCGGCGGTGCGCCAGAGGATCTTTTCCATGTCGTCCTCGGGCAGCCTCATCGACATCATGAGCCGAAGTTCTTCGGCCTGGCTCCACATGGGGAAGTCGGTGCCGAACATGACGCGGTCGGCGCCCCAGAGGCGGACGAGCTCCTCGGCGCGACGCGCCCCCATGAGCTGAAACGAACTCGACGTGTCGACGAACACGCGGTCGTCGTGCAGCACGTCGTAGCCGATCTCGTAGATCGACCAGCCGCCGAAATGCGCCGCGTCCACCACGAGGTCGGGGAAGGCTTCGAGCACGCGCTTGAGGCGTTTGGGGTGCGAGTAGTCGTAGCGGTAGTCCCCCGTGTGGATGACGATGGGCAGCCGCCCTTCGATGATCTCGTAGAGTTCCATGAGCCGCGGGTCGTCGATGGCGACCTGTTGGGTGTCGGGGTGGATCTTCACGCCGCGCAGCCCGAGGCCGATGGCGCGCTCGATCTCGGCCTCCTTGTCCTCGAAGTCCTGGTGTATCGTCGCGAAGCCGATGAACTCGGGGTGCTTTTCGCATTCGCGGGCGATGAAGTCGTTGATGGAGGTCACCGCGCGCGTCGTCGTGGCGACGGAGTGGACGATGAAGTGCGTGATCGGCGTGGTCGTGCAGGTTTCGAGGCATGCCTCGACGGTGCCGAGGCCGTCCATTTCCAGGCCGTAGAAGTCGCCGACGGCCGCCACGGCGCGCGCGGCGATCTTTTCGGGGTAGATATGGGCGTGGGCGTCGATCACGGGCATGGCAGGGCTGCTCCTTTTCTGCGTTTTTCGGTTTCGCGGCGTGAATGCGCTGTATGTGCGGGTCGCGAGGGCGACCGGGGCGGCTCATGCCGGCGAGCACGGATGCATTGTAGTGCAAGTGCGCCGGCAACGTTGCATCCGTGCGCGCAATCATAGAGCGAAACCAAATCGGAAAGCATTGGAAAGCGGGGCTTGGCGCCGCGCTTGCGTGCGCGATGCCGCAAAAGCGGCAATTGGGTGGCAGTTTGGCGATCCGACGGACGATGCGCGGCGGACGGCGGGGAGGCGTGAGCCATCGCGCGTCCGACCAGGGGGGTGCCGGGGGCGTTGCGAGACATGCCGGGTCAAGCGAGCCGGAAGCGAGGGGGGTTCGCCAGTCGTGGCGATTCAGTCATGGCGATTCTATGAAAGAAGGTTTCGGGCATTGGCCTTTTTCATTGCGTAGAGTAGTATTTTTTCTTGTCGATTTTCCTTTGGAGAATGCGAGCAAGATACCTCATAGTGCGGGGTGGAGCAGTCTGGTAGCTCGTCGGGCTCATAACCCGAAGGTCGT
>CAZBEP010000376.1:0-1753 GCA_964490925.1 uncultured Eggerthellaceae bacterium
ATATCACGTACCACGAGCGGCGCGGCGGACGCGAAGGGGGGCGAAGGGCCGTGGAGAGAGCTTGGCGAGCGAGATCCGGGCGAGGCCGGGCGAGCGAGGCTGGCAAGCGAGATGTCCCTTCGCGGTTGCGGTATACAATATGCGAGGGAGACGCCGGTTGGCTTTCCGCCCGCATCCGCTCCGACACCGGGAGGACGCGGGCGGAACGAAGCGATCGGCATCCGGACAGGAACCCGTCGCCCCGCCGGCACGCCGACACGCCCGAAAGCGAGTCCCGTGGAAAAGCTCACGCTCATGTGCAAAGACGCCGCCGTCGTGTCGTTCGCGTACGACCCGTCGGCGCGGCGCGTCGCGGCCGTCGATCAGGTGCACGACCTCGATGCGGCGCCCCTTGCGGTCTGGAACGAGCGGCTCGCGGGCATTCGGGACCTCGACCTCGTCGGCGTCCTCAACCGCTGGTGGAGCGGCCGAGGAATCCCCGCCTCCCGCATCGGCTTCAAAGAGGCGCTTCGGAACCTCGGCGCGGCGTCTTCGCTCGACATGACGCGCGCCGCCTTCGCGCTGTCTCTCCATGATCAGTACTGGGTCAAACCGGCCGGCTCCGACCTGTCGTGGCGCGAGGTGAACTGCTTCGAGAACGCCTTCGGCGACGAGATCGGGGAGGTTCTCGCCGGAATACGCAAAGCCCCCCTCGAAGCCCCCCTCGAGATACCCTCGAAGAGCTTGGCGCTGGCCGATTCGCGCCCGAACTCCGGCACAGGCGGCATCCTGCAGAAGATGTGGACGATCGCGCCCGACGGCACCCGCCTGCTGCGAAAGGCGGGAAGCGGAGCCCTCATGCAGGAGCCCTTCAACGAGGCGGCGGCATGCCGCCTGTACGCGCGCCTGCTTCCCGAAAACGCCTTCGTGCCGTACGGCCTCGAGTTCATAGGCGGGTCGGCGTTCTCGGTCTGCCCGTGCATGGTCGATGCGGACCGCGAGCTCGTCTCGGCTCGCGACATCTTCTACAGCGACCCTGAAAACGTCGGCTCCATCGACCGCGCAGGCATGGAGCGAGCAGCGGAAAAGCTCGGCATCGAGGGAATGCCCGCCCTTGTCGACCGGCTCATCGTCCTCGACTTCGTAATCGGCAACATCGACCGCCATACCGGAAACTTCGGCGCGATCCGAAACGTCGAGACGCGCCGCTTCGAAGGGACGGCGCCGCTGTTCGACGCCGGCCTGTCTCTTCTGGCGAGCGACGGCCACCTTCCGCAGGACACAGAGGGAATCCCCTCGAACCCCTTCGCCTCGCCCCAGCAGAGCCAGCTCGCCCTTGCGAAGGATTTCTCCTGGTTCGACACGACCCGCCTCCGCGGCGTCGCGGAAGAGATGGCGGGGGTGCTCGCGCAGTGCCCGAGCCGCTACATGGACGCAGAGAGGCTCGGCTTCCTCGAGGCGTTCGTCGAATCCGGCATCGAGTCCGTCGCGGCGGCGGCGAACATGGAGCCATCGAAGCCCCTCGCCGAGCGAGCGGCCGCCATCCGGGACGCGCGCACCGCGTCCCTCAAGAGGCGCGGATACGGCCCGGTCCTCGACCCGGACGCCGCGGGGCGCAAGGCGCGGGGCGGCTGCGGTATGGGCAGCCCCCGGACGCGGAGCCACACGTCGGCCGCCCCGCGCCCCGCGCAGCGCGCCGACTGCGGTTCCCGCTCCGGCGAAGGGGCGCGAGGCCGCGCCTGACCCCGGCAAAGCCGCAGCAGGAGGACGCGAG
>CAZBEP010000377.1:0-1732 GCA_964490925.1 uncultured Eggerthellaceae bacterium
ACGGCGAGGACGTGATGATCATGCGCGCCGACGACATCTTCGCGGTGTTCGTGTAGGGCTTTAACTGGCGTTCGGGTTTTCAGAGAAAGGAATGATTCGCAATGGCGAAAGACATTAAGTTCGAGGCCGACGCGCGCTCCGCGCTTGCCGCCGGTGTCAAGAAGCTCTCCGACGCCGTCAAGGTGACGCTCGGGCCGAAGGGTCGCTATGTCGCGCTCGAGAAGTCCTACGGCGCTCCGACCATCACCAACGACGGCGTGACCGTCGCCAAGGAAGTCGAGCTGGAGGATCCGGTCGAGAACATGGGCGCCCAGCTCGTGCGCGAGGTCGCCGTCAAGACCAACGACGTCGCCGGCGACGGCACGACGACCGCCACCCTGCTTGCCGACGTCATCGTCTCCGAGGGCCTGCGCAACGTGACGGCCGGCGCCGACGCGCTCGGCATCCGCCGCGGCATCCAGAAGGCCACCGACGCCGTCGTCGAGGCCATCAAGGCCGACGCGACGCCGGTGTCCACCCAGGAGCAGATCGCCAACGTCGGCACGATCTCTGCGGAGGATCCGGAGATCGGCGAGAAGATCGCCGAAGCGATGGAGAAGGTCGGCCACGACGGCGCGATCTCGGTCGAGGAGAGCCAGACCTTCGGCCTCGAGATGGAGATCGTCGAGGGCATGCAGTACGACCGCGGCTACATCTCCCCGTACATGGCCACGGACATGGAGAAGATGGAGGCGGTTCTCAAAGATCCCTACATCATGCTCACCGACCAGAAGATCTCCAACGTCCAGGACATGGTGCCGCTGCTCGAGGAGGTCATGCGCTCCGGTCGCCCGCTGTTCCTCGTCGCCGAGGACGTCGAGGGCGAGGCGCTTGCGACCATCCTGCTCAACCGCCTGCGCGGCACGCTCACTTGCGTCGCCATCAAGGCGCCGGGCTTCGGCGACCGCCGCAAGCGCATCCTCGAGGACATCGCCGCCGTCACGGGCGCCCAGGTCATCGACAAGGACTTCGGCATGACCATCGCGGACGCCACCATCGACATGATGGGCACCGCCAAGACCGTCAAGGTGTCGAAGGACAACTCGCTCATCGTCGACGGCGCGGGCGACAAGAAGAACATCGATGATCGCGTCGCGCAGATCAAGTCCGAGCTTGAGCGCACGGAGTCCGACTTCGACCGCGAGAAGCTCCAGGAGCGCTTGGCGAAGCTCTCTGGCGGCGTGGCCGTGCTCAAGGTGGGCGCTGCGACCGAGTCCGAGCTCAAGGAGAAGAAGTCCCGCATCGAGGACGCCCTGCAGGCGACCCGCGCGGCCGTCGAGGAAGGCATCGTTGCCGGCGGCGGTGTGGTGCTCATCAACGCGATCGAGGCGCTCGACACCGTTAAGACCGACGATGCCGACGAGGCCGTCGGTGTCAGCATCATCCGCAAGGCCCTCGAGGCACCGCTGCGTGCCATCGCCGAGAATGCGGGCGAGGAGGGCAGCGTCGTTGTCGCGAAGGTCAAGGAGATGCCCAAGGGCGAAGGCGTCGACTTCAAGACCGGCAAGACCGGCAATATGATCGAGATGGGTGTGAACGACCCGGTGAAGGTCACGCGCACCGCGCTGCAGTCCGCTGCCTCCGTCGCGGCTCTCATCCTCATCACTGAGGCGACGATCAACGAGATTCCGAAGGAAGGCCCCGACCTGTCCGCGCTTGCTGGTGCTGCCGGCGGCGGCGGAATGTACTAGGA
>CAZBEP010000378.1:0-1726 GCA_964490925.1 uncultured Eggerthellaceae bacterium
CGGCGCGCGTCGGCATGCGAAGGTGCGGCGTGGGCGGGTCGGGGTTGGGCGTTTGCGTGGGCGTGCGGCGATCGTATCCTCACGCTACCTGATACCGGCTCCTCAGCCTTCTGCGGGCGGCGCTGCCATGCCGAACGATGCTATCGTGCTGGAGCCGTCCAAGGACGATGCCGGGGTCTCGGTCTATCTCGTCGGCGAAGCGCACGATGGCTGACGGGGAGTAATCGCCCCGCTCGACGAAGCGCTGGTAAAACGAGGGTTCGATCAGCGCGTTCTGTGCGAATTCGTCGTCGGCGGTTTCTTCGGCCGAGGATTCCTTCTCGAAGGAAATGCCGAAATCCCCTTTGAGCATGTGGCCGATTTCGTGGAACAGGGCGAACCAGAACGAGTCCGCGAAGGAGTGCCGGTCGTTCACTATAAGCAGAATGCTTTTCCCGATCTTTTTCGTGGCGCCGTAGGTTCTTGAGCCCGGCAGGTTGGGCAAAACGACAAAGATCACGCCGGCTTCGAGAAGCTTTTCCCTGACGAGGGGATAGAATCCGTCGTGGTTTCTCGTCTGGGCGACTGCGAAGCCCACCGCGCTTTCGAGCTGCTTCTTGTCGAATTTGGGAGCATCGATTCGCAGCGCTTCGTTGACCGCGATCTGCGCCATCGCGTTCGCCTTCGCGATGCTTGCGTCGTCCGCGTCTGCCAGGGCGCTTCTGAAGCGTGCCGCCATATCGCGCTTTGTCAGCACGGTAAGCGAGCTTACGTTGAGAAAGCGCCGCACCTCGTCGACCTGTCTCTCAAGCTTGCGCGGGAGGTCGGGCAGTCCGAAGTGGTCCCTGAAATAGGAGTATCCGAGCTGTTTGAGGACGCGCTTCTCCTCTTCGAACTCTTGGTCGGAGGCGATGCGCGCGCAGGCGATGTCGTAAGCGTTTTGCAGGTTGAGCCAGTACAGCTCGCTCGTGCCGAGCATACGGGGCGGCTTCATCGCCATGTCCACGGAAAGGCTCTGTTCCCCGCAGACGAGGATGCTGAGGTTTTTCGCCGTCGTTCCGAGCCGCTTCGCGAAATCTTCCTGGGTAAGGCCGCTGTTCTCGACGATTTCCTTGACGTAGTATTCCGGATGAAACGCGATGGGATCTTTATAGGCAGCCTGTTACTCATAGTGCTTGCTCATTTTCTTGATGCCGAACAGCTTCTTCGCATATTTCGAGTTCCGGCATTGTCGTTCGAACTTTTCCGACGCGAATGCAAGCTCCAAATGCCCCCCCCCCTTTTTTTTCATATTACCTTATAGGTATTTATCTGAGCGCCAACTTGCCGTTAGGGGTCATCTGCGAGTGCCGAGTTTGCGCTACACTGGGCAAAGGTCGGCAGGGGGGACGGGGAGGTAAGGCGCTTCGGTCGCGGGGCTACCACATCGGCACCCCTGCATGCGGAACCCGACTCGGAAAACGGCTCGTCGTGCAAGCGGATGGATCCTCTTGATCGCGTCATGGCGGGGCTTGAGGAAGCGCGAAAGGCTGTTCGCAATGGCAACGGCGACTGGGTGTCCGACCGTCGCGCGACGATCGCCGCCGCGCTCGATGGGCGTGCCGGTCGCTGCAGGCGCCCATCGCCGGCGTCCGAGAGGCGAGGCGATGCGGGCGGCGTTTCCGATGGGTGTGCTGTCGCTCGCAATCGATCAGGCTGTCGCCGACGGTGTTCTCGTGAAGAGAGCCGGAGGGTACAGTTTGACCTA
>CAZBEP010000379.1:0-1708 GCA_964490925.1 uncultured Eggerthellaceae bacterium
CATAATCACCTGCGGTTATGTAGATCATGTGACCTGCAAAGTGTCAAATTCGGGTATATCACGTACGTGAATTCGGGCGAACGGAATTTTGGATGCCGTCCGAAAGTTCCATCGCCGGGTTCCATCGCCTTGGTTGCAGGAACAGAGGGGAGCTGCGCGCCGGCCGCCTGCAGCCGCGCCTCCCCTATGCGAGCGAATAGATGCCGGCCGCCTGCCAAAACGGCACGGAAGCCGCCAGGGCGACCAAGCAGATCGCCAGGTAGAGGGCGCAGTACTTCGCCATGTCGGCATGGCGCACCATGTCGCCGCGCACGGAGTAGTACGCCGCGAGATAGATCGGGTTCTGGTACAGCGTGAACCAGGGGTTGACCGTCGCGTACACGGCGAAGCCGACGATCCACGGATTGATGCCGAGAGAGACCGCCATGGGCACCGCAAACGCCATGAAAATGTTGACGTAGGCCATTTCGGACACGATGACGAAGCGAATCAGGATGGTCGCCACGCCGATGCCGAGCACGAACGCGTACGGCGAGAACGCGAGGCGGGAGACGATCGGCCCGACGAGGCCGATCACCCAATCGTCGATGCCCACAGCGGCAAACACCGGCGAGAGGCCCATCGCGATCCCTATGAACAGAAGCGAGCCCCAGTTCATCCCCTCGGTCAGTCCTTGTAGGTCGCACACGCCCGCGATGAGCGTCGCCGCAAGGGCGGAAAGGGCGACGGCGGCCGACGGGAACCCGTGCACCGGCTCGCTCGCCCAGAGGGCCACAGTCGCCACGACGATGACGAGCATGCGCTTCTCCGACGGCCCCATAGGCCCGAGTTCGCGGCGCGCGTCGGCGATCGCGGCGGCGGCTGCAGCGCCCTTCTGCCTCGACGCCTCGTCGCGGCGAGGGGCGTACAGAGCCATGATGGCGACGTAGTTCAAGGCGGTGACGATCGCGAACCACGGCAGCGCCGCGAGGAACCACGAGGCCATGGTAAGACTTTCCTGCACGTCAGAAGGCATAAGCCCCACGATGGCGTACCCGATCACCGACGCGCTGACGACCGCCGGACCGAGGTTTCTCACCCCCACGAACGTCGCAAGGAACAGGCCGCTTGCCTCGCGGCCCTTTCGCTCGAAGCCCATCGAGTCGCTCACGCCGAACGCGATCGGCTCGAGGATCGCAAGCTTTGCCGCCATGCTCGGAAAGAAGGGGCCGACCACCGTGCCGGCCGCCATGAGCGCGGCCGCCTGCGCGCCGAAACGCGGCGGGCAGGCGCCGATCAGCGCGAGGGCGATGCGCCGCACGAGGCCGCTGCGCTCCATGCCCACCCCGATGCCGAACGCCGCGAGCAGCAGCCACCACGTCGAATCGGCGAACATGGAGAATACGGTGTTGATCGGGACGGCGGCGGCGACAACGAACAGCACCGCCATGACGATGGCTACGACAAGCTCCGGCAGCACGCGGACGACCCACCACACGACCGCCCATGCGAGGATGCCCAGCACGCAACGCGCCTGGTCGGAAAGACCCTCGATCGGAGCGAAGGCGACTGCAAGACCCAGCGCGACGCCGCAGGCAGCGACGGCGCGCTTCCCATGGGAAACGCTGACTGGTTGCTTTCGCCCGAACCCGCCCTGTGCCGAAGCGGATGCGCCCGAAGCGGATGCGCCCGAAGCCGAAGAAGGCGCAGCTGCCTGCGTCGATGAGGC
>CAZBEP010000380.1:0-1708 GCA_964490925.1 uncultured Eggerthellaceae bacterium
GTCACGTAATGAGTATTCGTCCGCAGTAGAGTCATTTTATCAGCGTTTCCCTAGGTAGTGTCGTCACAAGATTTGATGATATAACGGAGGCATCGAACCCCGAGGTCAGGAGCCGGGCATGCCCCGGCCAGACCGCCGCTGCGGCGTCGGCGACCGCGCCCGGGCGATCATAGGACCCCTGCCTCCCGGCCGGAGGAGCCGGTGGGGAGGGGTCGTCGAGGACGACAGGCGGGAGCCGAGGTGGCTGTTCCCTCCGAGTCCAACCGGAGGGAGAAAAGAGGGATCGGCCTGCGCATACACAGACAACGGCATGTGATCGGGAACGCCTTCGAGAAGCTCAAGAGGTGGCGCGGCGGCACCGCCAGGTATTGCAAGAGGCCCTCGTCCTTCGTCGCCGCCGTGCAGATCCGCTGCCTTTCACTTTGGCTCCATGTCTTGTGACGATACTCCCTAAGTGGGAAGATGCCGAATCGCTCGCCGGACAGGAGGTCTATGACCGCCTGTTTCCGGAGAATGCCCGCGAAGGCGCGGCTTGTCCCGATCCCGGCTGGGAGCACGTCCACAAAGAGCTCGCCCGCGACGGCGTGACTCCCAAGCGCCTGCACGCCGAGTGCCGACCCGCGCTGCCCCGAAGCCGACGCGCGCCCGGCTGGCTTTGCGGAAGAGCGCGACCCGGGCCGCCTGACAGGCCCGACGAGCCGTTCCGCGCCTTCCCGCTCGAGCCCATGGAGGCTCGGTACGCAACATTCTCGACTGTGTTTTGCACACAGTTCCGCCAGAAGGACTGGCATGCCCGTCTCGCTCTTGCTGAAAAGACGGAGGGCCATCTAGCCTGCTATAATCAATGCCGACGAGAGGAGGGGCCATGCCTACCCGTGAAACGATCAAGGCCGCGCTTGAACAAGAGCTACGCGGCAAGGACATCAGGGAGGCATACCTCTTCGGTTCGTACGCACGCGGCGACCAGGATTCCGAAAGCGACATCGACCTGCGGTTCCTCTGTGGCTCCAGCATGACGTTCGGCGAGCTCTACGACATACAGAAATCTTTGGAGGAGAAGCTGGGTGCTGGACTGGACGTCGTGACGGCTCCTCCATCCCAGATGCATCCCCGCTTCTACGATCGCATAAAGCGCGACGAGGTGTTGCTGTATGCCGCTCTCTGATCGCGATGCCGATATCATCGCCCTAATAATCGAGGACGCAGATGTTCTTCAGAAAAGAATCGAATACTTCTCCCTCACAGAGCAAGCATTTTGCAATGATCGATCATTTGAAGGTGAGCTTGCCTACGACGCGATCATGAATCCGGTGTATCGAATCACCGAAGATGCGATACATTTATCCGACGATGTAATTTCGGCGTGCCCCGACATTCCTTGGAAGAACATTCGCGGATTTAGAAACTTTATCGCGCATGGCTACGCGGAAATCGACAGAGCGATTGCGTGGAAGGTAGTTGTCGGCGACATTCCAGAGTTAGTTTCTGCGCTTAAACGAATGGTGTCAGATGCCGGATTCTAGTAGCCGTTGACTAAAGATCGCGCAAGGCTGTTCCTGTTCGGCTTAATACTTGAAATACGAAATCTGTCGCCGCTGGCGGCTTGGGATGGTTGAGGAGTGGCAATTGATCACCGGAGCAGCTAAAGGGAAGGTAGATGCCATCTGGCAGAAGATGTGGGAAGGCGGCATCACCAACCCCCTTGAGG
>CAZBEP010000381.1:0-1703 GCA_964490925.1 uncultured Eggerthellaceae bacterium
CTGCGAAGGGGCGCCGCCGAAGCGCGTGACCTGCGAAGCGGCGTGCGGATGGCGTCGAGCAAACGGGGCTTGCTCACAGGTCGCGTTTGGCGTAGAGGAGCACCGAGACAGCCGCCGAGACCAGGTAGAGCACGACCCCGATGGCACACGCTATCCCGGAAGCGATAAGCAGCAAGGCGCCGTCGAGCCGGTCAAACTGCCCTTCGAGCGCCGTGCCGAGGCCGCCGACGTCGAAGCCCCCCACCGCAACCGGCGCGACGCAGAAAATAAGAACAAAGGGCACGGCGGCGGCAAGATGTCCCTTGCGTATGCCAAGCCTCATCACAAACGGCACGACAAACGAAACCATTACCAGCACCGCAGCAAGCATAAGCAAGGCTTCGGCGAGGAGCTCTTCCCAGGAAAAACCGCTCGCTATGATCTGCGCCACTTTGGCGAACGGGGCGAACTGCGAAAGCGCGTTCGCTGCGGCGGCCATGGCGAGCAGCAGCGCCGACGAAACGACAAGCGCCGCCAAGGCCACGGCCGCCATGCTTGCGTAGCGCCCCAAAACGATGTTTGCACGTGAGAGCGGAAGGGACGCCCTGAGCTGCTCCCACCCTCTACGTTCGTCCGTGGAGAACAGGGCACCCGCGCCGACCGCCACTATTCCGAGGAAGGGGAGCGAGAAGTTCATGAAAACGACCAGGCCGGGCGTCGAGGATGCGTCGACCGTGAGAAAGAAGAGCACCTCGACAAACGCGAACACTGCGACGGCGCCCAGATACGAGCGCACGACGACGAGGTCGGAGACGAACATGGCCTTCACAGCGTCTCTCCTTTCAGGACAAGCCCCAGGTACGAATCGATGCTCGCGCGGTCGAGCGCGATGTCGGGAAAGCGCTGCGCAAAGGCGAAGCGGTCGGCCACGAGCACCGAGACGCCGTACGCGCGACGCACAAAACGCAGCGTGCCCGGGGCGAAAAAGCCGCTTTCCACCACGAGGTCGAACTCGGCCGCGCGGCACTGGGCGATGCCGGCCATGTCGGTGATGGCGTCCTTTTCGAGGGCGAAGGCGATATGTCCGGCGTCGATGCAGACGATGTAGTCGGCGATCTTCTCGAAATCGCTCGTGATGTGGCTCGACATGAGGATGCTGCGGCTCCCGTCCCCCACGAAGGCGCGCAGCTCGTCGAGCAGCTCGTCACGGGCGAGCGGGTCGAGCCCCGCCGTCGCCTCGTCGAGGATGAGCAGGTCGGGGCTATGGGAAAGCGCGCAGGCAAGCGACAGCTTCATGCCCATGCCCCGGGAAAGCCTCCTGATGGCCTTGCGTTTTGGCAGCCCGAACCTGCGCACGTATGTGCTGAACGCCGCCGCATCCCAGCGGTCGTAGGCGGCGGCCATGATGGTGCCGGCCGCGCGGACGGTGCTGTATTCGGGAAGCATGCACGCGTCGAATACGACGCCTATGCGCTGCTTTGCGGCCGGGCTTGCGGCGGGCTCGCCGAACAGGCGTATCTCGCCGGCGTCGGGGCGGACAAGGCCGAGCGCGGCCTTGATCGTCGTCGTCTTGCCGGCGCCGTTTTCCCCGACAAGGCCGACGATGCTGCCTGCGGGTACGGCGAGATCCACGTTCTCAAGCGCGAAGCCGTCGTATCGTTTGGACAGGCCCCGTATGTCCAAGAGGTGTTCCATAGGTGTTCCCTGTTCGTGGTCGGTCAGTG
>CAZBEP010000382.1:0-1702 GCA_964490925.1 uncultured Eggerthellaceae bacterium
TCGGCAACGCCTGGAAGCCTGTCGCATGGTTTGATGAGCTCGACCGCGCTCTCGGAGCAGTGTCATTCTGACTGGTAATCAAACGGGTCGCCGAACGCATACGGTAAAGCGATTGGCGATTGGTTGCAGAGCAATGCGCTTTAGGAGACGATCTTATGTTGGAAAGGCCGTTTTTTTTGACGAATCGAGACTGGTACGCCACTCCAGAGGACGAGGGGCTTTTCTTTTTTTTGACAACAGAATAGAGGTGGCTCATGGGAGGGCGCGGGGCGAGCGGCGGGGGCGGCGCGAGCGCGGGCGACTATTCGCCGAGGTTGCGGCTTTCGCCGCCCTCGGGGTGTCGGAGGAGCGCGGGGCCGAGGTGTACGACGTCATCCAGAACTGGGCGAATAGCAGCACCGGGATCAAGAACGCGCAGCGCGGCGGGTCGCATGCCGAGCAAGACGCACGAGACGCTGCATCGCTTGAGGAATTTATTGAAAAATCGCCCTCCCATCAGGGGGAACTTGTTCGCGCAATGGCCGTGCCGGATAGCACGACATACCGCAAAAACGGTAAAATACGCAGCGACGGAAGCATTGCGAGCTGGACTGTGCCGTCGAACCTCGAAGCAGCCAAGACGTTTGTCAAGGAGAGCGACAGGCTGGTCGTCTTGCACGTATCGGCGACCAAAGGCGCAGACACTCGCAGCTATTCGAATCTTGCCGGGCTAGACAGCGAAATCATCCAAACAGGCGGCTACGAAGGCTCTCTTAGAGAGCTTCGGCGACGATCACTTTCACGGCGAAGCGGGGATACCTCTCGCCCTGCCGGTCCGCATGGGTCTTGGGTGGTGCTAGCCGTGGCGGCGGGCGATTACACGCTGACCGAGTTTCCCGACGATGCGACGCTTGAGCGCGAGGCCCGCGCGTGTCCGCTTCTGGCGCACTGCCCAGACCGCACGTTCTCGTTCTGCCTAAAGACCTGGGTCAACGTCGACCACAAGCTCATGTTCCGCAAGGTCACGTTCAAGCACTGCTACGAATGCATCCACGCCGACGAGATAGGCGCGGATCGCTAGGCCGAAGAGTTTTTGCGCGCGCCGCACCGACCGGCAATCGAGCGCAAGCCTGCGGCCGCCCCTTCGCCTGCCTGCGGGCTCATGACGGGTTTTGAGCTTTGGGTTCCGAGTCGCAACGTCGAGCCGCGCCCTGCGCCCTCGCGCCCGCAACGGCGGAGGCGCGCTGTAGCCCGAATCGGAAGGCGCCCCGCCGCGACGGGCGGCGTCGTTTTCGCGTCGAACCCCGCAGGGCTTCCAGACCGCGCGGGGTTGCTTCCCGCTCGGATCGGCTGTCCGCCCCCCTTCACGCCCCGTTGGCGCCATTACTTGCGGCGGCCGAGGCATGTCATCCCGAGGACGACGGAGAACACGGCGCAAAGCGCGACGACCGTCTGCGCGCCCATGGGCGGACGCCCCCTTTCGGAGCTGCCCGAGGGCGGCGAAGCACCGGAGGCGATTATGCGCGCCCCGGCTGCGCCGCGCTATCCGCCTTGGCGCACTTCGCACGGATGGGGTATAGTGGGCTCGACCGAAGCCTGCGGCCCCCTCCCCAACGTGCTCGGGGGGGGGTCGCTCCTTTGTATGCGAACTGCCGCAGCCTCGGGGACGATGCCGGTACGCGACAAAGGAGGAAACATGGCATCACCATCCAAGCTTGCAAGG
>CAZBEP010000383.1:0-1697 GCA_964490925.1 uncultured Eggerthellaceae bacterium
CACCACGTAATCGAACAGCGTCTTGAGGTCGGTGCCGTAGGTCGCATAAATCTGGCGAAGATAGCGGTCGAGCGTGCCGTTGCCGGAGATGTTGGCGACCTCGTCCTCGGAAACCGTATAGGTAAGGCCGCCGATGATCTTGCCGTCAGCGTAGACATGGGAATTGCAGGTACCCGAGCTGCGCAGGTTGTAGCAGTCTATATCGACAGTCCAAAGCCCGTTGCCCTGGTTCACGGCGTCGTACCACACGATGTCGTCCTGCCCGTTCGTTTCTGACCAGGTGGGAACCTGTACGCGCGAAGGGTTGCCCGTGGGGTTTTTCACCCACACCGTGCGCCATGACGAGCCAGCGCTGCCCGTCACGAAAAGGTAGTTGCTCAAAGAGACGGACGCGGTTCGCGCGACAATGCCGCTGACTATCCCGTTTCCGCAGGTCGCATAGACATGCACATTATAGGTGCCGTCGTCGCATTTGTGGTTGCCCGCCTGGACCGTAATCTGCCAGGTGCCGTTCGACTGGAGCTGGGCATCGTACCAGACGATATCGTCTTGCCCTCCCGTGTCGGACCACACGGGAACCTGCACGCGCGAGATGCCCGAGGGGCTGACCAGATTGGAAATGGTCACGACGAAGGTGCCGTTATCCGGTTTGGAGATCGAGACGGAGGCCGTCGGGGCGGAGATCGAGAAGGAGGTCCCGACCATCACCACGCCGTCGGCGTAGGCGTGCGAGGTGTAGGAGCCCGCGCTGGCGTGGGTGCTCACGGCGACGTCGGCGACCCAGCTGCCGTCGGAGGCGCGGGTGGCCTCGTACCACACGATGTCGTCCTGGCCGCCCGCGTCCGACCACGTGGGGAACTGGACGCGCGAGGCCGCGTCGAAGGCGCCGCCCGACACCGTGAGGCGCACCGTGCGCTCGTCGGCCGACACCGAGGCGGAGAAGGAGACCGGGGCGGGCTCGGCCTGCGTATCGAGTTCCGCCACGAGCATCCCCACGCCGTTCCCGCAGTCGACGTAGACGTGGGAGAAGTACAGCCCCGCACCCCCGAGATGGGCGGAGCAGCGCACCGAGGCGACCCAGGTGCCGTCGGAGCGGAGCTCGGCCTCGTGCCACACGAGGTCGTCCTGGCCGCCCTCGGCGGTCCAGGAGGGCACGCACACGCGGACGATCCCCGAGGGCGAGTAGACGTCCGAAATGACCACCTCGTAGCCGCCGGGCTCGACGTTCTCCACCCTGGCCTGCGCCGTCGGGGCGGAGATCGAGAAGGAGGTCCCGACCATCACCACGCCGTCGGCGTAGGCGTGCGAGGTGTAGGAGCCCGCGCTGGCGTGGGTGCTCACGGCGACGTCGGCGACCCAGCTGCCG
Source organism: uncultured Eggerthellaceae bacterium (assembly GCA_964490925.1). Lineage (GTDB taxonomy): Bacteria > Actinomycetota > Coriobacteriia > Coriobacteriales > Eggerthellaceae > CAZBEP01. The sequence continues at coordinate 1,367 of CAZBEP010000383.1, forward strand.
TCGGAGGCGCGGGTGGCCTCGTACCACACGATGTCGTCCTGGCCGCCCGCGTCCGACCACGTGGGGAACTGGACGCGCGAGGCCGCGTCGAAGGCGCCGCCCGACACCGTGAGGCGCACCGTGCGCTCGTCGGCCGACACCGAGGCGGAGAAGGAGACAGAAGTCGCCGTCAAAACCTTTGCGGCCGAGAGCAGCGAATACGTTTGATCCGAATACGCCGCATCAGAACCAGACAGATCGGACGACGCCGCATCGTCGCCTTCGGCCTCAAGAGATGCCGACTCAGAATCGGCGGACGCGCCGGCCGACTCCAGATCATTCGCCCAGGCCG
>CAZBEP010000384.1:0-1696 GCA_964490925.1 uncultured Eggerthellaceae bacterium
AGATCTTCGACGCCTGCATCGAGGACTGCCCTGACGACGGGGTGGCCATCGCACCAGTCTCCACGCTCGACATCGCCCCGTGCACCGGCTGCGATGCCTGCGCCGCCGAGCCGGATCGCCCGGCGGGGGGAAAAGCGGAAAAGAAGCAGGGGGGAACAAAAGACGCCGCGCCCGAGCTGCGCTATGGCAGGGACGCCGCCGCCTGCGCGATCGCGGACGACATGACCGAAGTTCGCGAGCTGCTCGATGCGGCCGACGAGCTCATCGTCGTGTCGCCGCTGTACTTCTCCGGCCCGTCGGCGCAGCTCAAAGCCCTCATCGACCGGCTGCAGCCGTATTACTGGGCACGCGAGCGCGCCTGCGCGCGCGGGGAGCGGCGCCCGCCGAAGCGCCCGCTCACGCTTCATATCGTCGGCGAAGGGGGCGACCCGCACGGCTTCGCGCCGACGGTCGGCATCGTGCGGTCGGCCTTCGCGTGCGCCGGGTTCGAGGTTGCCGCAGTGTACAGCTGGGTCGGCAAGATCGATGCGTCCGGCGAGATCACGGCCGATGCCGAGGACGTGACGGAGCGGTTTCTCGGCGGCCTGCCGACACCGATGCCGACCGTCGGCGCCGACGCGCCCTCCGCAGGCGGGGAAGGCGGCGCGGGCGGGGAGGGCGGGCGTGGCTGAGCGCGTCCCCCTCTCGCCGCTCGCGACGCCGTCCGCCACGCGCGCGGTGCTCGAGGCGCACGGCCTTGCGACGAAGCACGCGCTCGGGCAGCACTTCCTCGTGAGCGACGACGTGGTGCGCAAGACGGTTGCGCTGTCCGAGGTCGGCGCGAAAGACGTCGTGCTCGAGGTGGGGCCGGGCATCGGCACGCTTACGGTCGCGCTTCTCAAGACGGCGCGCGCCGTCGTGTCGGTCGAGCGCGATCATGACCTGCCCGCCGTGCTCGCGCAGACGTGCGCGCCGTGGGCGGATCGCTTCGCCCTCATCGAGAAGGACGCGCTCGAGTTGACGGTGGGCGACGTCGCCCTGGCCTGCGCGCGCATCGGCTGTCCGCCGCCGAACGCCTTCGTCGCGAATTTGCCCTACGCCGTCGCGGCGACCGTCGTGCTCGATTATTTCGAGCGGTTCTCGCAGATCGAACGCGCGACGGTCATGGTGCAAAAGGAGGTTGCCGACCGCATGGCGGCGCGCCCGGAAACGAAGGACTACGGCGCATATACGGTGAAGCTCGCGCTCCGGGCGCGCGTCGCCGGGCGTTTCGCAGTCGGGTCGGGCAGCTTCTTCCCGCCGCCACACGTGGACTCCGCCGTCGTCCGGCTCGACCGGTCGGCGCCCGCCGACGCCGCCGGGAGCCCCGTCGACGAGGCGACGGTAGGGGCCGCAGCTCTCATGGCTGAGGCCGCCTTCGCGACGCGCCGCAAGACGATCGCGAACTCGTGCCGCACGTTCTTCGCCGGGCGCGGTGAGGCGGGTGCGCGTGTTGCCGCGGCGCTGCCGGACGTCTTCGCGGCCGCCGGCATCGACCCGCGCCGCCGCGGCGAGGGCCTTGCGTCCGAGGAGTTCGTCGCGCTCGGCCGCGCCGCGCTCCCGCTGCTTGCCGAGGGCCGTGCGGCGAAGGACGGCGCCTCGGTCGGCGGGTGCCAACAAAACGCGCCGGTTTCGCCACGATTCGACGGGTAGGGCAGCGTCGAGGATCCGGCGCCGG
>CAZBEP010000385.1:0-1695 GCA_964490925.1 uncultured Eggerthellaceae bacterium
GGATCTCGGTTCCCCCGAATCCCTCCCGAGCCGCAGCTAACTCCTCCCGAGCCGGAGCTTTCGGGCGAGCCGCCGCCGCGAGCCTGCCGCGCCCTGCAGCTTCGGACGCGCCGTCGCCCTCGGACGAGCCGCCTCTCGCGGGCGGACATGATCACCCCCCCCTACGGGAGCCCGAACCGCAGGAGGGGCGCGCCGGGAAGCCCCCGGAGCGGGGCACCGGGGCTCGGAAAATCCAGCGGCGAAACCCCCTGGGAGGCCGCAGGCTCATTGATCAGCGTTTCCCTAAAGAGTGTCGTTACAAGATATGGAGCCAAAGTGAAAGGCGGCGGATCTGCATGGCGGCGAAGGAGGATAGCCTCTTGCAACAGCGGGGAGCGACCCCGTGCCGCCTCTTGCGCCTCTCGAAGGCGTTCCCGACCCTGTGCCGCTGCCTGTATAGGTGCAGATCGGTCTAGTCCCGCGTGAGCTTGCGGTGGACGCGGTGGGGCTTGGACGCCTCCGGCCCGAGCCTGCGCTCGCGGTCGGCCTGGTAGGACTCGAAGTTGCCCTCGAACCAGCGCCAGGCTCCGGGGTTGCCGTCGGTGCCCTCCCAGGCGAGGATGTGCGTTGCGATGCGGTCGAGGAACCAGCGGTCGTGGCTCGTCACGACCGCGCAGCCCGGGAAGCCGACGAGCGCCTCCTCGAGGCTCGCGAGCGTTTCGACATCGAGGTCGTTCGTCGGCTCGTCGAGCAGCAGGAGGTTTCCGCCCTGCTTCAGGGTGAGCGCGAGGTTCAAGCGGTTGCGCTCTCCGCCCGAAAGCACCCCGGCGGGCTTCTGCTGGTCCGACCCTTTGAACCCGAAGGCGGCCACGTAGGCGCGCGACGGAACCTCCGTCTCGCCGACCTGCAGGTAGTCCAGACCGTCGGACACGACCTCCCAGAGTCTCTTGTCCGGGTCGATGCCGGCGCGGTTCTGGTCCACATAGGAGACCACGACCGTCTCGCCGACTTCGAGCGCGCCGGACGTGGGCCGCTCCTCGCCCGTGATCATCTTGAAGAGCGTCGTTTTGCCCACGCCGTTCGGGCCGATGACGCCGACGATGCCGTTGCGCGGCAGCGTGAACGACAGATCGCGGATAAGCTCGCGCTCGCCGAAGGACTTGCACAGGCCCTCCGCCACGATGACCTTGCTGCCGAGGCGCGGGCCGGCCGGGATGTGGATCTCGGTGAAGTCGATGTCGCGAGCCCGGCGCGCTTCGGCCTCCATGCGCTCGTAGTTCTCCAGACGCGCCCTGTTCTTCGCCTGGCGAGCTTTCGGCGAAGAGCGCACCCACTCGAGCTCCCTCTGCATGCGCTTGGCGAGCTTTGCCTGCTGTTGCCCCTGCGCCTCGATGCGGGCGGCCTTCGTCTCGAGGTAGGTGGAGTAGTTGCCCTTGTAGGGGAACAGCTGTCCGCGATCGACCTCGCAGATCCATTCGGCCACGTTGTCGAGGAAGTAGCGGTCGTGCGTGACGGCGAGCACGGCGCCGGGGTAGGTTTTGAGGTGGCGTTCGAGCCAGAGCACCGACTCCGCATCGAGGTGGTTCGTCGGCTCGTCGAGGAGCAGCAGGTCGGGCTGCTCGAGCAGAAGTCGGCAGAGCGCCACGCGCCGCCGTTCGCCGCCGGAAAGGACGCTCACCGGGGCGTCCGGGTCGGGGCACTGGAGCGCGTCCATCG
>CAZBEP010000386.1:0-1683 GCA_964490925.1 uncultured Eggerthellaceae bacterium
CTGTGCCGCGGCATCAACCGGCCTGGCAAGCACACGTGCCTCCGGGATGCCAGGATGTCGCTTGTCGATTGGGCGGTCGTGGCTGTTGCTTTGCTGTCGGTGGCGGTCATATACGCGCTCAAGCTCCAGGGGACTTTGTGATGATCGAGTTCAGCCATGCGACGTTCGCCTATGAGGGATCTAGCGATCCGGCGCTTACGGATTTTTCCCTTAGCATCGATTCTGGGGAGTGCGTGGTTCTTTGCGGAAAGAGCGGTTGCGGGAAATCGACCGCCTTGCGTCTCGCCAACGGCATGATTCCGAATTTCTACGACGGTTCTCTATCCGGATCCGTTTTAGTTGTCGGTAAAGACCCCTTCGAATGCGAGATGTGGGAGCTGGCGGGCGTCGTCGGGAGCGTATTCCAGAACCCCCGCACGCAGTTCTACGCTACCGACACCACGTCCGAAGTGGCTTTCGGCTGCGAGAACATGGGGCTTCCGCGAGGGGAAATCGCTCGACGGGTGGACGATGCGTTTGCGCAGACGGGGATCACGGAGCTTCGGGATCGCAGCATATTCGAGCTGTCTGGAGGGGAGAAGCAGGCGGTTGCATTCGCCAGCGTTTCTGCGATGTCGCCGAGCGTGTACGTCCTCGACGAGCCCTCTTCCAACCTCGACCTGGGCGCGATAGACGCTCTGGGGGCGATCGTCGCCGGCTTGAAGCGTCGTGGGGCGACCATCCTGGTCGCCGAGCACCGGCTCGGGTACCTCGAAGGCGTGGCAGACAGGGCGATCCTCATCGAGGGCGGAAGGCTTGTTTGTGAGATGCCGTTGGGGGACGTCGGACGCATGAGCCGCGAAGATCGGGCGAGAACCGGTTTGCGCCCCCTGCGCAGCGAGCTTTCCCGCAGCCTTAAAGGCCGAGTGGTGTCGCCAAGGATAAGCGCCGATCACATAGTTTGCGACGGTGTGGGCTTTTCCTATCGGAGGGGTGGCACCCTTGCCCTCGACATCGACCGCGCAGACGTGAGGACGGGAAGCGTGACCGCCATCCTGGGAAGGAACGGCGCGGGCAAATCGACGTTCTCTCGCTGTCTCGCCGGGCTTGTCAGGCCAAGCAGGGGGAGATTCCTCGGGCGCTGCGGCTCGCTATCTGAACGGGAGCGCCTCGCCATGAGCTATGTCGTGATGCAGGACGTGAACCACCAGCTTTTCTGCCCGTCTGTGGGCGAGGAGATTCGGCTCTCTATCAGTAAGGGCGCCGCATCCGACCTCAAGGAGGTTTTCAGGTGCCTTGATCTCGAGGGCCTGGAAAGCAGGCACCCCATGTCGCTTTCAGGAGGACAGAAGCAGCGAGTCGCCATAGCCTCTGCGCTTGCCAGCAACAAGAGGGTCCTCATCTTTGACGAGCCGACGAGCGGTTTGGACTACGGCCATATGCTCGAGGCTGCCCGCTTGTTTCAGGCTATTGCTGGAAACGGGGTGGCAGTGCTGGTGGTGACGCATGACATGAACCTCGTGGCGGAATGCTGCGATTTTGCGGTCGTGCTGGAAAAGGGAGCTGTTCTACGAGAAGGCCCGGTCGATGCGAGTTTTTTGGTTTGGGCCATTGAGTACCTGCGTCGTGGCACCTCGAACGGAAATGAGCGGGAAGGGGCGACCGCATGAGCAGACGCGAATCTTCCGAGGACTACCTCGAGGC
>CAZBEP010000387.1:0-1683 GCA_964490925.1 uncultured Eggerthellaceae bacterium
GTTTGGGAGGATCTCCCGCCCCGCGTGGCGCGCCGGCGCGGCTCGTCTGCGGCGTTTCCCCAGGTGGCAGGATCTCGGTTCCCTCAAAGCCCTCCCGAACCGGGGCTAACTCCTCCCGAACCGCGAAAAACGGGTCTCTGCAGACCCTCCCGTGCGTGCGCGGGTCGGAGATCCTCCCAAGCCGCAGCTAACTCCTCCCAAGCCGCAGTTTTTGGGCGGACCGCCCGCGAGGGACTCCGCCCCGGGCGGCCCGGCGCGGAGGCGGGCGGAATGAATTGGTCGGCGTTTCCTTAAAAGCTCGGGCCGCGCGGCGTGGATCCCGAAGCACGGAAGGAAGGCGCCCTGCGGTCGGGTCGGGATCGGAGCCGGAGACGTTCTCGGGAGGCCGGCAGGCGCGAGGGACGGCGCCGGGCTGGTCGAGGAGGCGTCTGCCCGGATCGTACGCGCATGCGCCCGAGGATGGCTCTGGAGCGCGCCGTCGGCAAGGCCCTGGGGCATCCAAAGGGGGAGAGCCCGCCGATGCTGCTCGGCCGCCGTCCGGAATGGCCGGGCGCGGCCGCACGATGTGGGCGTGGGGCCGCTTCATGGGCGCGGTCGGGGCCAACGGGGCGACGACAGGGAGCTACGTGTGCGAGCGGGAGGGCGCCGGCAGGATAGCCGAGTAGCGGCTATCGCGCTCCGCGGTTCCGCCGCAGCAGCACCACCGCATCGAGTGCTGCGGACATAAAGCTCCGGCTATGCCGGGGGATGTTTACTATTGTCTACGAATGTCATCGTTCGACTTTCGGGGACATGCTGCAAAATATTCGCCGCAGTTTCCCGAATGTTCTCTATTTCGGCTTTACTGGCACGCCCATTCAGAGAATCAGAAACAGGAAGCCACTGCGTCCATGGTGTTCGGCGACGAACTGCATCGCTATACCATCGCTGACGGCATCCGCGACAAAAACGTCCTCGATTTCGATCCTTCTATGGTTATGACACATCGCGACCGCGACCTTCGCGAAATCCAAGGCAAGGTGATCGTTACGAAGGTGAGTTATCTGGATGAAACCTTGTTTCTCGAGTTAACTTGCAATCGAATTTACGACGTGCTGTCGGTGGAGAACGGGTGGTACTGGATCATCGATGACGGCGGCGAAGGTTATCTGTATGCCCCAAACGAGTTTGAAATTGTTGAGCGTTCAGGTTTAATCGCGCGGCGAGGGGATGCCGGCGAGTTCGCGGTCGCAGATCGCGATGTCGTCGCCGGGCTTGGTCGCGCGCCCGCAGTCGAGCCCGTCGATGGCGGCGATCTCGTCGGGGGAAAGCGGCAGCGAAAGCCCCGCGAGGTTCGACGCGACGCGCTCCGGCTTCGAGCTGCGGGGCAGCGGCACGATGCCGTGCGCGACGAACCACGCGAGGACGGTCTGGCCGGCGTCGGTGCCGTGTGCGTCGGCGATCTGCGCGAGCATCGGGTCGCCCAGGCAGAGGCCGCGCCTGAACGGCGACCACGCCTCGACGACGATGCCCCGCTTGCGGCAGGCTCGCGCAAGGTCGCGCTGCTGGAAATAGGGGTGTAGCTGGATCTGGTCGACGACGGGCGAGGCGCCCCCGTCGGACGCAAGGGCGTCGAGGTGCTCGACTGTGAAGTTCGACACGCCGATCGAGGCCGCAAGCCCGTCGCGCCGCAGCTCCTGCAGC
>CAZBEP010000388.1:0-1680 GCA_964490925.1 uncultured Eggerthellaceae bacterium
CCGAGATCCCGCGACCTGGGGAAACGCCGCGAGCGAGCCGCGCCGGCGCGCCGCGTGGGGCGGGGGATCCTCCCAAACCGGCGATTACGGGCCTCTGCGAGGGCTCTCGTGCGTGCGCGAGGACCCTTCGGCTCTTCTGCGCCCTCCGGGCGGCTCCCGCGTTCGTGTCTCTGTTGCCCCGCTCCCGCGCCGCCCGCCACCGGTAGCATCCCGCCCGCGAGCCGCAGTTTGCCTCCCAGGTGGCGCAGAGCCCTTCCATCTTTCCATCGAGCTTGCGCGCCGGGGAGCCGTCCCCATCGGCGTCGTGTTGGCGATCATCGCGGCATCGAACCCGCGTGCGCCGGGGAGCTGTGTTTCATGAGCAGGCCAATGTATCACTATATCCTTAGACAAGATGGCCGTGCCCTACGCGCAGGCCGAATACGAGGCGGGCGAGGGAGCCGTCTTTGGCGGCTCTCGCCTCGATGCCGCCGGGAAGAAGCGCGTGACCGTCATCTACGACGCAGCCGCTGCCCCGCTCCCGCCGTTCGCTCCCGCCCTGCGCCACGGCCAAAGCCTTCCAGGTCTACCGCGACGTCCTCGGCTACTACCTCGCCACCCAGCGATAACGGGCGCCGCCTCCGGCGAAGGCATCTTTCCAAAACATTATGCAGTGTTGCGTAACGCATTAACGAATACCATCGGCTTCCGCAAGGAGTCGGCATGTTCGTCGGGAGACGAGGAGCTTGATAACCTCGAGAGGCTCTACAACAAGGGCTGTTTCCAGATGGTCGTCGTGTACGGCCGCCGCCGTGTGGGAAAACCACGCTCATCTCCGAGTTCGCCAGGGACAAGCGCACGCTCTTCTTCACGGCGCTCGAGCAGAGCGACCACGACGACCTGTCCGACCTGACCGCCAGGATCTGCGAGCTCTTCGACCTGCCGCGCATGGCCGGCGGCTTCGAGTCGCGACACCTTCGACTTTCTCGCGGACGAGGCGTCGAGAGACCCCTTCGTTTTCGCCTTCGATGAATTCCCCTATGCCGCGCAGAGGAACGCCCCCCTCCCGTCGATCCTGCAGATAGCGATAGGCCACAAACTGCAAAAGACCGGCCTTTTCCTTGCGCTGTGCGGAAGCAGTCAGGGGTTCATGGGGAGCAGGGTTCTCGGACGGAAGAGCCCTCTCCACGGGAGGCAGACCTCGCAGATGCGTGTGGCGCCCTCGGCTTTGTGCGGGCGAGAAAGATGCTGCCCGGACTCGACGTTCAGGATGCCTTCCGCTGCTACGGGTGCTTTGGAGGGACGCCGTACTGCCTCTCTCAGATCGACCAGAGCCTCGATCTGGGAGAGAACCTCGCGCGGCTCTACTTCGACCCTGCGGGCTTTCTCTACGAGGAGCCGAGCGGGCGCTCTCTCTACCGCGTTTCGGGGGCCTGCTACGATTTCTGGTTCCGCTTCGTCATGCCCTACGCATCCGGGATCGAAAGCGGCCTCGGAGAGGCCGTCGCGCGCGCCATTGCGGACTCTGGGATAAACGACTATCTGGGTAGAAGGTTCGAGAGGGTCTGCGCGGAGTGGCTTGTCGACCAGACCAGGCGAGACGCGCTCCCCGTGAGCGTCACGAGCGTCGGCTCCTGGCGGGGGGCCAACCCCGAGACGCGATCCCGGACGGGCATCGACGTGGTCGCGGCAAGCAGGGCG
>CAZBEP010000389.1:0-1670 GCA_964490925.1 uncultured Eggerthellaceae bacterium
CCTGGAACACGCAGCCGATGTTGCGGCGCAGGTAGGGCACGCGCCAGTTGCGCATGGCGTTGATGTTCTCGTCGGCGATGTAGATGGTGCCTTCGGTCGGTTTGACCTCGCGAGTGAGCAGCCGAATGAACGTGGACTTTCCCGACCCGGAATGCCCGACGAGAAACACGAAGTCGCCGGCGAAAATCTGCACGGTGACGTCGTAGAGCGCCGGTTTGTCGGGTTGAACGGGGTAGATCTTCGTCACATGGTCGAGCGTGATGACCGGCGGGCCTGGCTGCTGGAAGGTCTCGGACAGCTCGACGATAGGCAGCGATTCGGAAAGCTGCGCCGCAGTGCGAGGAGACCCCTGCTCGACGCGCCCGTGCCGGCCGTGCAACGCCTTTCGCTGCGCTCCCCCGGTGCGAGACGCCGCGCCTCGCGCACCTCCTGGGTTGCTTGCGTTCGCCACAGAATGCTCCGTTCAGGTCGTGATGTGCTAAGACTGATCGATTCTATCAAAGGCGCAATTTCCCATGAACGTCTTCACAGCATTCACAACGCAGGGAACGCCAGGGAACGCCGACGACGAGATGGCGACGAGACACCGGCGGAACCGACGGGACGAGGGACGCCCGCTCTCGCAAACGGCAGGGCATCGGACGGAAAACCGCCGCCCGGGCGGGCGACGGCCTTCGCCTGGCGGCCTACAGAAGCTCGCGGACGGCCTCGGCGATCGAGGCGGCGTCGAGTCCGAAGTGGGAGAGCAGCTCCTCGAACTCGCCGGACTTGCCGAAGCGGTCGCGCACGCCGACGAAGCGGCACGGTGCCGGGAGCCGGCGCGCGAGCGCCTCGGCGACGGCCGATCCGAGTCCGCCGACGACGGAGTGCTCCTCGGCCGTGACGCAGCGACCCGTTTTCTCAACGGAGGCGACGATCATGTCCTCATCGAGCGGCTTGATCGAGAACGCATCGACGACCTCGACCGACACGCCTTCGGCGGCGAGCATGTCCGCAGCGGAAATCGCCTCGCGAACTTCCACCCCGCACGCGATCACCGTTGCGTCCGTCCCTTCGCGCAGCACGGAGGCGCGCCCGATCTCAAGATCGACGTCGTCGGCGTAGACGCAGGGCACGGCCGCGCGGCCCATGCGCACGTAGACCGGCCCGGGCGTCTCCGCCGCAAGGCGGATGGCGCGGCGCGCGGCCGCATAGTCTGCCGGCACGAGCACGCGCATGTTCGGCAGGCTCCGCATGAGAGAGACGTCCTCGAGCATCTGGTGGCTGCCGCCGTCGGCGCCCACCGACACGCCCGCGTGCGTCGGGCAGATCTTGACGTTGAGCCTGCTGTAGCACACCGTGTTGCGTATCTGGTCGTATGCGCGCCCCGTACCGAACACCGCGAACGACCCGGTGAATGCGATATGCCCGGCAAGCGAGAGCCCTGCGGCCACGCCGATCATGTTCTGCTCCGCGATGCCGCAGTTGAACAGCCGGCCTGCAAAGGCCGGATCCGCGTCTGCGAACTTTTTCGTCGTGGTGGACCCGGACAGGTCGGCATCGACCGCGACCACGGGCGCGCCCTCGCGGGCGAGCTCTGCAAGCGTCGCCCCGAACGCAGCGCGGGTCGCCTTCCTCTCCTGCGCGCGCTGCGCGTCTGCACGTTTAAGCACGGTCGGCCTCCTTGCCTG
>CAZBEP010000390.1:0-1669 GCA_964490925.1 uncultured Eggerthellaceae bacterium
GGCGCTGTCTGTCGTTTTTCCTGCGAACGCGGGGCTTTCGGCAGACAGGGATCCCGGCCGCAGGCTTTCCGGCAGACACGGCGCCCCCTGTCTGTCGGAAAGCCTGCGGCGCGGAGGGCTGTCTGCCGTTTTTCCTGCGAACGCGGGGAAAACGGCAGACAGACGGGGGAAGTGGGGGAAGCGGCAGACAGCGCCAGAGGCGGAGAGAACCGGCTCCTTCGACGCGCGTCCCGACTCTCGGCTTCTCCGTCCTTTCCCGCTTCCCTTTTCCACTGCGGAGGCTTCGCCCCGCGCTTCGCCGTTGCACCAGCTTGGCCGACCCCGACGATCCTCCCTCCGGTTGCCTGCCTCCACCGCGCTTCCCCGACGGCAGCGGCGCGCACGTTCGACATCGGCGAGGCGACAGCTCCATGCACGCTGCGCGGCGGCGAGACGCCAGCGTTTCGCAACGTCCCCCTGGTACGATTCCCATGAGGACGGAGCAAGGGGAACCGGAGCGAAGGGGTCGCATGGGTTCGAGGCGACACGAGGCCGAACGGCATGTCGCATCGCTGCTTGACGAGGCCGAACACGAGCGCCGCTGCGCCATGGCTCGCGGAAACGCCGAGCGGCGCATGTTCAAAGTCCGCCGCGACGCCAACCTGCTCGTCGAACCCCACCCTCGGCTGTTCGCCCGCCCGGAATATTGGAGCACGCTCGAGCCAGACGAACAGGGAGCGCACATCGTCCGGGGGGTCGCCATGTTGCATCCCGACTGGGTTTTCTCGCATTACTCCGCCGCGCTCGTCCACGGTCTGTACGTCAGCAAGAATCTTCTCGACAACGTGCATGTAGCATCCTCGTATCGAGGGCAGAACGGATCGGTGGCGCATCACGCCGCCCGCAGCCGCTCGTACGTCGTCGTCGACGGCATCCGTGTAACGCCGCTGATCGAAACGATCTTCGAGTGCCTGCGCAGCTGCAGGTTCTTCGACGGGCTGCCTATCGCCGACTCCGGGTTGGCGAAATCAGGCATGTCGCTCGACGCGCTCGAGGCCGCAATCGCCTCCGCATGGAGGACAAGCCCCGGAATCGCGACGGCGCTCACGACGCTGTCCCATGCCGACGCGAGAAGCGAGAGCGGCGGGGAGTCCGCAGCGCGATCTATCATGATCGAGGAGGGGCTCCTCGTTCCCGACTTGCAAGTGGAGGTACCCGACCCCCTTGAACCCGGGCGCGTCAGTCGCATCGACTTCCTCTGGAAGCTGCATGGCGGAAGCCGGAAGGTGGCTGGCGAGTTCGACGGGATGCGAAAGTATCGAAACGCGCGCTTCATGGGAGGCCGAACGCTCGAAAACGTACTCGTCGATGAACGGGAGCGTGAATCGCATCTCGTCGCAGCAGGCGTTTCCGTGATTCGATTCAAGTATCGGCACGTCCTCGACAGGAGCGGCTTCGTGCGCCTGCTGGAAAGCCACGGCATCCCCCGCATCAGAAAGCCCGGGCTATTCCGCCTCGAACACCGATGAGGCAAGCTCCCTTTAGCCGCATGGCGGTCTGCCGGAGCGTATGCCGACAAGGCTGATCGCCGTCCGAAACGCCTGTCTGTCGGAAAGCCTGCGTTCGCGGGGTTTCCGGCAGACAGGAGCCTCGCAAAGGCCGGCGCGGCTTCGGCGGGCGGGCGCTGTCT
>CAZBEP010000391.1:0-1669 GCA_964490925.1 uncultured Eggerthellaceae bacterium
CGCGCCTGCGGCCGTTCTTCTCGTGCCACGTCGCCGCCTGCCACGAGGCCCGCGTAGAGGCGCGGCATCGCCCCGCACCGACGGTTCGCTCGGGGTCAGCGGCGCCGTCCCTCGTCGAATGCGAGCAGCGTGCGGTAGTAGGCGCTTTCCCTCCTGAGCGCGTCCGGAGCGCCGTCAAGGGGCAGGCTCCCGTCGCGCTTGACGCCGCCGTCGCCGAAAAACACCACGCGGTCGGCGCGCTCGGCGCCGGCGAGGTGGTGCGTGATCATGACGACGGTGCGGTCGGACAGCGCCTCGAAGAACACGTCGATCAGCGCGCGCTCGGTCGCGGGGTCGAGGCCCGCGCACGGCTCGTCGAGGATGACGACGGGGCAGCGCGCGACAAGCACGCGTGCGAGCGCGATGCGGTGGGCCTCCCCGCCGGAGAACCCGAAGCCGGACTCGTCCATCATGGTGTTGACCCCGTGCGGCAGCGCCGCCGTCCGCTCGGCGAGCCCGACCGCGCGCAGGGCGCCTTCGACCTCGGTCTCCGAGGCGTCCGGCCTGCCGAGGCGGACGTTTTCGAGCAGCGTGTCGCGGAAGAGGTAGGGGTCTTGCTCCACGACGCCGACAAGACGCACCGCGTCGGCGCCGAGAGAGGCCGCCGGCGCGCCCCCGACGGTCGCCGTGCCGGCGTCGGGGGAGAGGTCGCCGCGCACAAGGGACGCGAACGTCGACTTGCCGACCCCGCTCCGTCCGAGCACCGCGACCTTCTGGCCGGCGGGAATGAGCAGCGAAAGCCCGTCGAACACCGGCGTTTCGGCACCGGGGTAGGAAAAGCGCACGTCGCGCAGCTCGATGTCGGGTCGCTCGGCGGCGCGCGCGGTCGCAGGGGCGCCGGCGGATGCCTCGTCGGCGCCTGGGGGCTCCGCACCGGGCGCTGCTGCTGCTGCGGCGCCTTTCGCGCGGCCGGGATCCGGCAGCGCCGCGAGCCGCTCGAGCGAGTCGCGGTGGGCGAACGTCTCCTCGGCGGCCTCGGACACCGGGCCGAAGGCGTCGGCGAGGGGGATGAGTCCGAGCGCGAACGCCGCGATCCAGTTCGCCATGCCCCCCGGCATGCCGTCGGCGCTCCCGAACTCCGAGCCCGCCCATACGATGAGCGCGACGATGCCGAGGGCGAAGGCCGCCTCGATCACGACGAGGCGCGCCCGCGCGAAGCGGTCCTGGCGCCGCTCGACGCGCTGCAGCCGTTCGGTCGCCTGCGCGATGCGGCCGGTGAACTCGTCGGCGCGCTGGGCGTACGCCCAGTCGGCCACGCCGAGCACGTTGTCGGTCAGGCTCGCGTACAGATCGGCGCGCAGCCGCTTGCGGCGGGTCTCGCGCGCGCCGTTGACGGCGACCGACGCGACGGGCATGGCGATCACGATGACGGCGACGGTGAGCAGCATCGCGGACGCGATCCGCACGTCCATCGCGCCGAGCGCGGCGACAAGGGCGGCGTAGAGGATCCAGGCGATGACGCTCGGAAAAACGCAGCGCAGGTAGAGGTTCTGCAGGTGCCCGATGTCGTCGGAGAGCAGCCCGAGCACCGCCCCCGTGCGCTGCGCGGCGCGGCCGGCCAGGACGTCGGCGGCCGACACCGCCCGATACAGCTCGAGCCGCATGCTCGAGGTCATGCGCAGCACCCAGT
>CAZBEP010000392.1:0-1664 GCA_964490925.1 uncultured Eggerthellaceae bacterium
CCCGGAATGCGCGACGGCCGCCTGGGGGTAGGCGGCCGTCGCTCAGACGAGAGGAGAAACGAGGAAGCATCAGGAAGCTTCTCGTGACAAAATCATCTTATCTAAGAATAAATAGTCTGTCAAGTATAGATTGAAATAAACCTGTCCGCCCTTCCGATGCGCCCGTCCGCCCCTCAGAAATGCCCGTCGGCCGGCTGCCTCAGCGCCCGGCACCCGCACGTGCAGGGCAAACGACCCGGCAGGGGGACGCGAGGCACCCCCGGCACCCGCGCGCAGGGCGAACGGCGGGATATGCAGCCGAGCGCGACGGGGCGCAGGGTTTTCGACAGACACGGAGCCCCCTGTCTGTCGAAAACCCTGCGGTGCCGGACGCTGTCTGTCAGATTCCCTGCGTTCGCAGGGTTTTCGGCAGACAGACCGCCAGGCGCGGGCGAAGCACAGGGCGAACGCAGGCGGACGCTCCGGCGGCGGGGCGCCTCCTTTCCGGTTTTTTCCCAAGAACGGCCACGAAAGCGCCCCCTTCCGATGCAACCTGCTACCATGCGAAGCACCGTGCAATACGAACGCCCCACGACAGGAGACCGCCCCATGGCCAACAAAAGCCTCGCGCGCCGCCCCGCCGATACCACGGTGCTCGTGACCGGCGGAGCCGGCTTCATCGGCAGCCACACCTGCGTCGAACTGCTCGACCAAGGCTACCGCGTCGTCATCGTCGACGATCTGAGCAACTCGAGCGCCGTCGCGGTCGATCGCGTGCGCCAGATCACGGGCGCGGATGCCGCGAAGCTCTCCTTCTACGAGGCGAACGTCCTCGACCGCGAGGCGCTTGAGCGCGTGTTCGCGGAGAACGACATCGACGCGATCATCCACTTCGCCGGCTTCAAGGCAGTCGGCGAGAGCGTCGAGAAGCCGCTCGAGTACTATTGGAACAACATCGCCGGCACGCTCGCGCTCTGCAGCGTCGCGCGCGCCCACGACGTGAAGAACATCGTGTTCTCGTCGAGCGCGACCGTCTACGGCGAGCCCGAGTTCATCCCAATCACCGAGGACTGCCCGAAGCACGAGGCGACGAACCCCTACGGCCATACGAAAAGCATGCTCGAGCGCATCCTCACCGACCTCTACATCGGCGACAACGAGTGGAACGTCGTGCTGCTGCGCTACTTCAACCCCATCGGCGCGCACGAGAGCGGGCTGATCGGCGAGGATCCGAAGGACATCCCGAACAACCTCGTGCCCTACGTCGCGCAGGTGGCCATCGGGAAGCGCGAGCGGCTCGGCGTGTTCGGCAACGACTACCCCACCCCCGACGGCACGGGCGTGCGCGACTACATCCACGTCGTCGACCTCGCACGCGGGCACGTGGCGGCGCTCGCCTGGATGGGCGGCAAGGTCGGCACAGGCGAGGCGCGCAGCATCGGCTCGATCGCGGGAGAGCCGACGGCGGACGGCTCGCGTCGCGGCATCGGCATCTTCAACCTGGGAACGGGAACGGGATCGAGCGTGTTCGACGTCGTGCACGCCTTCGAACGAGCCTGCGGGCGCGAGATCCCCTACGAGATCAAGCCGCGCCGCGCGGGCGACATCGCGGAGAACTACGCGGCCTGCGACAAGGCGCGCGAGGAGCTGGGCTGGGTCGCCGAATACGACCTCGACCGCATGTG
>CAZBEP010000393.1:0-1663 GCA_964490925.1 uncultured Eggerthellaceae bacterium
CGCCCTTCTGCTCGCCCGTCCGCGTGCTTTCGGGTATGATAAGCCGTCGTTTTTGGAGAAACGGGGCGCCCGAAAGCGGGCAAGAAGGGGCGGAGCAAGCTATGGCCGTGCGCATCATCGTGGATTCCGCGTCTGATCTCGAGGACTCGTTTATTCGCGACCACGACATCCTCCTCGTTCCGTTGACGACGACGTTTGAGGACGGCGAATACCAGGAAGGCGTGAACCTTACGCGCGAGGAGTTCTTCAAAAAGCTTGCCGAATGCAACGAGCTGCCGCGCACGAGCCAGCCTTCCCCGGCCGATTTCCGCCGCGTGTTCGAGCAGGTCGTGGCGGAGGGGGATACGGCCGTCGCGATCATCCTGTCGTCGAAGCTGTCGGGAACGTACAACTGCGCCGTCGTGGCGGCGGCGGGCTTGGAAGACAGGATCTTCGTCGTCGACAGCATGAACGCCTCGCTCGGCGAGCTCGTGCTCGCCAAGCGCGCCGTCGCGCTGCGCGACGAGGGGGCGACGGCCGCGGAGATCGCGCGCACGCTCGACGAGGAAAAGCGCTCCGTGCGCGTGTTCGCGCTGCTCGACACGCTCGAATACCTGAGAAAGGGCGGCCGCATCTCCTCGGCGATAGCGCTTGCCGGCGGGCTTCTGTCTATCAAGCCGATTATCGGCGTCGACGACGGCGAGGTCGCCATGTACGCAAAGACGCGCGGCTTCAAGCGGGGCATGAACGCTTTGCGCGAGCTTATCGCGAAGGAGGGCGTCGACTTCACGCGCCCGGTGCGGTTTGGGTTCTCCGGCCTGTCGAACGCGTCGCTGCGGAAGTTCATCGACGAGAGCAACGAGCTGCTCGGCGACATGAAGGGCATGATCGACAGCGGCATCATCGGAGCGACTATCGGGACGCACGTCGGCCCTGGCGCGATCGGCGCGGCGTTTTTCAGCACGAGCGCGCAGCGGGCGTAGCGTAGCGCGGCATGGCTCGGCGCGGGGACGGCGCGCCTCCTTCCCGCGACGGCCGCCGAGTGCGGCGAGGCGCTCCGGCATGCCCTATGCTACGATAAACCTTTCTCCGGAGGTTTCGCGAAAGGATTTCGCATGACGAATGCCGCCGCCCCGCGCACGCTTCCCGCGTCCCGCACGCGCTCGATCGCCTTCGTCGGCCTCACCGTCGCCGTCATGGCGGTGTCGGCCTGGGTGACGGTGCCGATCGGCCCGGTGCCCTTCACGCTGCAGACGTTCGCGCTGTCGTTTGCGATCCTTGTGCTGCGGCCGAAGGAGTGCATGGCCGCGGTCGCGTGCTACCTGCTGCTCGGCGCCGTGGGGCTGCCGGTGTTTTCGGGGATGCGCGGGGGGCTCGGCGTGCTCGCCGGCCCTACGGGCGGGTTTCTCTGGGGGTATCTGATCGGCGCGGCCGCAGCGGTCGCCCTGCTTGCGGCTTTCCGCCGACGCGGGGCCGTTGTGGATGCGACCGCCTGCGTCGCGTTCACTGCCGTGGCCTACGCATGCGGGTGGGCGCAGTACATGCTCGTGACGGGGGCGGGGCCTCTCGCCGCGCTCCTGACGGCGGTCGCGCCGTTCGTCGTCGTCGACGCGCTCAAGATCGCGGCGGCGGTCGCGGCCGCCCGTGCCGTGCGCGCGGCGGTCGGCCGACGATGAGGGTCGGC
>CAZBEP010000394.1:0-1660 GCA_964490925.1 uncultured Eggerthellaceae bacterium
TGCGGGGGGCGTCCGTCTGCCTGTCTGTCGTTTTCCCTGCGTTCGCGGGGTTTCTGGCAGACAGCGTTTCGGAGCGCAGGGTTTTTGACAGACAGGACCTCTTCTGTCTGCCAAAGACCCTGCGCTCCTGTGGCTGTCTGTCAGATCGCCTGCGTTCGCGGGATTTCTGGCAGACAGCCGAGCCTCGCGATCCGGCGAGGACGGGGCAGGCGCCTGCGGGCGCTACGTATTCGGCACGCCCTTGCCGACGACCGCGCCAACCGGGCACACGTGGGAGCAGTTTCCGCACTCGTCGCACCAGGCGCCGCGGATGGAGTACGGGTCGCTCGGATTCTCGCCGGGCACGATGGCCTTGTGCGTGCACGCATCCGCGCACAAGCCGCACGCGATGCAGCGGCCGGGATCGATGGAGAGGCCGGCAGGCACCGCTTCCGCCCCGCCCCAGGCAAAGCGTTCCCGCAGGATCTTATGGTCGCGGTGCACCATGTTGAAATCGTAGTCGTAAAGCTCCGCGTGGGCGCGGAACAAAACGAGCACGCGGGTTTCAGGGTACTTCCTCATGTCGTAGACGGCCACGTTGAACATCGGGCTGACCGCCGCCTTTGCATCGACCTCGGCTCGGGACAGCTCCCGGACGCTCCCGCTCGCGCGAACCATGTACCCAGGCTGGAAATGGGGCATGTTGTCGCCGTCCCACACGCACGGCGCGCCCGTACGCTCGCCGCATGCGGAAAGCCTCCCTCCCTCGACAAGCTGCCGGTAAAACGGCTTCACCGTCATCGTACGCAGGTACAGCCCCTCCTCGTCGTGGGCGAAGAAGTGCGCGATGCGCGACTCGACCCCTCCCTCCCCATCAAGCGTGGCGAAGCTGCAACAGCCCACCGCGTCGAAAGCCTGGTACACATCCTCGATCGTTGCGAACGCTCTCATGGTTGCCGTCCTTCCCGCTCGCCATCATCAAGAAGCGCGAACGCCGACGCCTGCTTTCGGCCAGCACGCTCGGCGTCGATATCGATGCGCCATTTTATTGCCATATCTGACTCTCGAAAAGACGCATGCGATGAATGAGATCGGAGCTACCAACAAGGATCTCACCCGCTACGTCCGAGACGAAAAGCTCACGAGGGTCAGGCAAGGAGTCTACCAGGTGCGATACTGAATTGCGACCGGGTACGACCCCTACGCCGTTGCGAGGACGCTCGCGAGGGAAAACGCGTACCTGCTCGGCGAGTCGGTCATAGCCATGCACGGACTCGCCCCAACCGACCATTCGAGGGTAGACGTCGCCACCACACGCCGCGTGAGGCGACGCATGCCTGAAACGATTTGCCGAGACAATCCGCCTGGTCAAAGGAGATTCGAGCAACGAGGTAATCGCCTATGAGGGCATCCCGTCGGCGATATGCTCTCGCAAGAAGCCGATGATGCCCAAGCGCCTCGCCGACGCGAGCACCAGGTTCAGTTCACGAGAAACGATGGTCAATTAGCCTGCGGCCTCCCAGGGGGCTCCGCCATTGGGTTTTCCGGGCCGCCCGCGCCCCGCTCCAGCTCCGGGGAGCTCGGAAGGGAGCCTCTGTCCTTCTCCGGAGGCGGGGCTCCGCCGAGCGCGGGCGGCGCGCCCGGCGGGAAACGGGCGGGGCGGCCGCAGGCTGCGGGGCGG
>CAZBEP010000395.1:0-1647 GCA_964490925.1 uncultured Eggerthellaceae bacterium
TCCGCTCCACGCTGCTGTCCCTCGAAGAGCTCGAGGCGCTCTCTCCGACGCACCGCACGACGCGCTGCAAGGGCTGCTCGAACAGCTGCCTGCTCACCGTCAACGACTTCGGCGTCGACGAGGCCACCGGCAAGCGCCGCCGCTTCATCACGGGCAACCGCTGCGAGAAGGGCGCCGGCACCGTCGATAAGGCGAAAAGCGTGCCGAACCTCTTCGAGTACAAGAGCCGCCGCCTCTTCGACGCCTACGAGCCGCTTGCGCCTGCGGATGCCCCGCGCGGCTCGGTCGGCATCCCGCGCGCGCTCAACATGTACGAGAACTACCCGTTCTGGTTCACGTTCTTCACGAAGCTCGGCTTCCGCGTGGTGCTGTCCGACCCGTCGACGAAAAAGACCTACGAGGCCGGCATCGAGTCCATGCCGTCAGAGAGCGTGTGCTATCCGGCGAAGCTCTCGCACGGGCACGTGATGAACCTGCTCGAAAAGCGCCCCGACTTCATCTGGATGCCGTGCTCGAAGTGGGAGCGCCAGGAGGACGAAACGGCCGGCAACCATTTCAACTGCCCCATCGTCGCAAGCTATTCCGAGGCGCTGCGTCTGAACATCGACGAGCTGCGCACGTCCGAGACGAAGTTTGTAAGCCCGTGGCTGCCCTACGACAAAAAGGAGAACCTCAAAGAGCGCCTATGCGTCGAGCTGCTGAAAAACTTCGGCGAAGTCGTGGGCAAACACGCCCCGCTGCCGACGAAGGCCGAGATCGAGGCCGCCGTAGACGCCGCCTGGGCCGAGGACGAGGCGTTCAAGCGCGACATGCGCGAAAAGGGGATCGAGACGCTCGACTGGATGGAGAAAACGGGCACGCACGGCATCGTGCTCGCGGGGCGTCCCTACCACAACGACCCCGAGATCAACCACGCCATCCCCGAACTGCTCACGAGCTTCGGGCTCGCGGTGCTCACCGAGGACTCGATCGCGCATCTCGGCGTGGTGGAGCGGCCGATCCGCGTGGTTGACCAGTGGATGTACCACACGCGTCTCTACGCGGCGGCGAAGGTCGCCACCGAGCGGCGCGACCTCGACCTCGTGCAGCTGAACTCCTTCGGCTGCGGCCTCGACGCACTCACGACCGACCAGGTCCAAGAGATCCTCGAGCCGGCCGGAAAGATCTACACCGTGCTCAAGATCGACGAGGTGAGCAACCTCGGCGCGGCGCGCATCCGCATCCGCAGCCTGCTTGCGGCCCTCAAGGACAAGGCCGACGAAGAGGCCGAGGCCGCCGCAGCGGGGCAGGGCGGCTGTCCGGTCTGCGGCGAGGTCGAGGCCATCCTTGCGAACGCGGAGGCCGCCGACCGTGCGGCCGCCGTGCCCGACTCGTTCACCGAAAAGGCCAGCCCCGAGGCGCGCCGCCGCATGCTGTCGCGCAGGGGCGCGTCGACCGAGTTCGAGCGCGTGCAGTTCACCCAAAAGATGAAGGACGCCGGCTACACGATCCTCGCTCCCCAGATGGCGCCGTACCACTTCGAGCTGCTCGCGCCGATCTTCCGCCGCTTCGGCTATAACGCCGAGCTTTTGCCGAGCGTGGATCACGGAGCGGTCGACGCGGGCCTCAAATACGTCAACAACGACATCTGCTACCCGTCGATCCTCG
>CAZBEP010000396.1:0-1646 GCA_964490925.1 uncultured Eggerthellaceae bacterium
GCACGCCGCGAGGGGTTCGGGAAGGCGGGCGGAGCCGGACGCGGGTGCGCCTGGCGGAAAGGGTCGTGCGGAGCCGCCGACGGGGCGTCTGCCGGCGCCGTACGCCGCAGGGCTCGGTGGGGGAGGCGTCGCGGGCGCCCGAGCGTGCTCTGGGCGACGACGGGTCCTCCGACGGGCAAGATGGGGGGCGGCATTCGCGCCCGGTCGGGCGGCGGGGCTCCCAGAGCACTCAGGTTCAGGGAGTCCTACGGAAGAAAGGGCAGGTCGAGCCACCGCGAATCGGCGGCGAATCGGCGTAGAATCCGCATTCTGCAAAGTGGTGCAAAGTGGGATTTTTCTACGTATTTTTACGGCCGGGTTTGGCTCCCGCGCCTTTCTCGTCGATACTGAGAACTGCTTAGAAGTACTTAGAACTACTTAGAGGTACTTAGAACTACTTAGAGGCGCTGAGCGCTACTGAGAAGCCCTGAGCGCACGCACGGAAAGGCGCGGGCGCGCATGCACGAGAGGTGGGGAGAGGTGGACGAAGGCCGCATGATGCACGACACCAATCCGTTCACGCCGTCGTTCGGCGAGGTTCCTGCCTACATGGCCGGCCGCCGCGAGGCGATCGCGTCTATCGTGCGCGCGCTCGAGAGCCCGCACCGCAGGCCGGAACTCACGACGATCATCTCGGGCGCGCGCGGCACGGGAAAGACCGCGCTGCTCTCGCTCGTCGGCGCAAAGGCGGCCGAGCGCGGCTGGGTCGTGGCAAGCGTGACGGCGCTTGAAGGCATGCTCGACGACATCGAGATCCGCGCCCGCAAGGGCGCTGCGCACCTGCTCGACTCCACAGGCGGCATGCGCGTTTCGGGCATCGGGATCCTCCAGGTGGTCAACGTCTCGTTCGAAGCGGATCGCAGCGTCGGGGGGAATTGGCGGTCGCGCATGGAATACGTGCTCGACGCGCTCGAAGAGAGCGGGTCCGGCCTTGTCATCGCGGTCGACGAGGTGGATGCCGATCTGGACGAGATGGTGCAGTTGGCCGCAGTGTATCAGCATTTTGTGCGGGAGGGTCGCCGGATTGCGCTGCTCATGGCGGGGCTCCCGAGCAGCGTTTCGGCGCTCGTAAGCGACAAGACGGTGTCGTTTCTGCGCCGCGCGAAGTCGGTGCCGCTGACGCGCATCGACGATGCCGAGATCGAAGTGGCGCTTCGCAAGACGATCCGCGAAGGCGGTCGCGAGGCGCAGGCCGCAGATCTCAGGCGCGCCGCCCAGGCGATCAGCGGGTTCCCGTTCCTCATGCAGCTCGTGGGATACTGCGCATGGGACGAGAATCCCAGCAGCCCGGTGATTTCCTCGGAGGACTTCGAGCGCGGCATCGAGGAGGCGCGCGAAGAGATGCGCGTGAGCGTGCTCGAGGCGACGCTGCGCGACCTCTCCGACGGCGACGTCGCGTTTCTCCGAGCGATGCTGCAAGACGAAGGCGACAGCGAGACGTCGGCGATCGGGACGCGGCTCGGGTGGTCGACGTCGCAGGTCGCCCAGTACCGCCGCCGCCTCATCGAAGCGGGCGTCATCGGGGGGCGCCGCCGCGGGGTCGTCGGATTCGACCTGCCGTTCTTCCGCGAGTTCCTCGAATCGCAGGCGTAAGGCGCGCCGCCCGC
>CAZBEP010000397.1:0-1639 GCA_964490925.1 uncultured Eggerthellaceae bacterium
CCTCCCCGTGCGTGCGCGGGCCGGGAATCCTCCCAAACCGTGGCTAACTCCTCCCAAGCCGGAAGTTTCGGATCTCCCCGCGCCAGGAGCCGCCGCCGGAACCGGCTCCCCGCCGCCGGGCGGATGCGAGTTTGATATGCGACATAAATATCAGATATACTTCGCAAAAACAAACATATTTTAATAGTGCGAAACATCAGCGGAAGCGGGGCAGCCCATGAGACTGATACATAGAGCCTCTTACCTCGACAGGCTTGTGGACGCCATTGGAACTCCCGACATCAAGGTGATCACCGGCGTGCGCCGCAGCGGCAAGTCGAAGCTCCTCGAGGCGTTCGGGGACTACCTTTTGGAAAACGTCCCCGACGCCAACGTCATCCACATCAACTTCAACCTCGTGGAGTTCGAGACTCTGCTCGAGTACCATGCCCTCCTGAGCCGGATAGAAAACCTGCGCGTTCCGGGCGCCCGCAACTTCGTCCTTATCGACGAGGTGCAAATGTGCGATGGCTTCGAGCGGGCGGTGAACAGCCTTCACGCCTCCGAGGAGTACGACATCTACATCACGGGGTCGAACGCGTTTCTGCTCTCGAGCGATTTGGCCACCCTGTTCACAGGGCGAACCTTCGAGATCGAGGTGTTCCCGTTCTCCTTTGCGGAATACGTCGAGTACCACGACGGAGACGACGGGCTGTTCGACCGCTACGTGCTCGAAGGGGGCATGGCGGGATCGTACGCCTACCGAAGCCCCGAGGCGCGGTACCGCTACGTCCGAGGCGTGTTCGACACGCTCATTGTGCGCGACATCTGCGAGCGGCACCGCATCCGCGACACGGCCTTGCTTGAGCGCCTTGCCGATTTCATGATGGACAACGTTTCCAACATCTCCTCGGTCAGGGGCATCGTCGCCGGCCTCAACGCGGGCGGTGTGGCGGCGAACGACAAGACTGCGGGCCTCTACCTCGATCACCTGTGCAAGTCTTTTCTGCTCTATAAAGTGCGTCGCTACGACATCAGGGGCAGGAAGTACCTCGCCTCGGGCGACAAGTACTACCTGTGCGACCACGCGTTCCGCTTCGCCAAGCTTGGCACGCGCAATCTCGACTACGGACGGGTGTACGAGAACATCGTGGCGGTAGAGCTGATGCGGCGCGGATGGGAGGTCTCTGTCGGCTCGCTCTACCGAAAAGAGGTCGACTTCGTGGCAATGCGGCGCGGAGAGAAGGTCTACATCCAGGTGAGCGACGACATCAGCAACGCCGAGACGCTCGAGCGCGAGCGCTCGCCGCTGCTCGCGATACGCGACGCCTACCCCAAGATGATCATCGCGCGCACGAAGCACGAGGCGTACACCTCGGAAGGCATAAAGATCGTTGACATCGCGCGCTGGCTTCTCGGCCGGTAGCCGGCGAAGGTCGGCCGCCGCTTCGGCGGGGAACAGGGCGCCTCAAGCGGCGACGTTCGCGCGAGTCGAGCCGATGATCGCCTCACACACGTACGAGACGGGCACGTACGAGACGGGTCTGATCGTCGACGATCCGGGCTTCGTGCTGGCCGCGTACAGGGGGGCAGCGTTTCGTTTGGCGAGATGCTGCGAGGCCCCGGCGGGGAGCTGCTTCCAGACGGGTGTTACATGCGC
>CAZBEP010000398.1:0-1620 GCA_964490925.1 uncultured Eggerthellaceae bacterium
TGGTCGATCGCATGAACGGGGAAGGCTTGCCGGGCGCATCCGACGAGCCTTCCCGCTCCCGGCGAGGCGCACCCTTCGCGCTTTGCTGCTCGGCTACTCGAAATACCCGTTCAAGAAGGAGGCGGTCTCTTCGCTCACCTCGAAGGTCACGCTCAGGCCGCTCGACCCGGTGACGCTGAGCCTGACGTAGCCCCCGTCGTAGAAGGTGATGGTGCCGGCATCGTAAAGCGTTCTGTCGGGGCTGGTTTGCAGCAGCGTGACTGTCCTCTGCTGAGATATTCCAAAGGAGCCTATTTCGGACGCCGTATTCGGCAACGACCGCAGCTCCCATTGATCCACATCGAGCGAAGAAACGAAGTCCTTAATTTCTCCTGCGTCGGTGATCGTCTCGGTGGCCTCCGACGTGCCGGCAGGGATAACGGCTATGGCCTGCGCCTTAGAAAACGTGTCGCCGTAGGAGTCAAGGGAGTTTGCGCACCCGGCAGCCTGGCATCCGCACAAAAGCAGCGTCAGCATCATCGCGAACACGACCAGGGCTTTTCTCATGGAGAGATCACAACCTTCCGTGCCTAGTATTCGATTACGACCAGCAGCCGGTAGGCTCGAAGGAGCCCCAGCATGTAAATGAGCAGAAACGCCCCGATGCCTGAGACGATTATTCCGGCAGCGAAAACGATCATGTCTGCAAAGAACGCGTCCCCCGCAGCGAATAAGGAGCCTGCGTTGAAAAGCTCCATCGCGACGATCAGAGGGAACAGGACGAAGCCCGATATCAGCAAGGCGATTCCGAGCAGGGTGAACAGGTGCAGGAACCTCTTTTTCTCCGCGTACGCCGCATTCAGTTCCGCCCTTACGGCCCTGTCGAACACCAGCGGCTCGTGCCAGAGCCTCCGGTACGGATTGTCCGCCAGCTTGACGGAGATCAAAAGCACGCCCCCTATGATCAGCGCAAGCATGAACAGAAAGGGGGCGGCATACGGAAGCACGAACGCAAACGCAAGGCTTCCGACCATGAGGCCCGCGGCGATCGCGATTTTCAGGAGCCTCTGCCTCTGATACAGAAGGAAGCCGTCCGCCGTTTCCCGGCTCACGTACACTCCTCGCTCTGCGGCAGCTCCCGGCTCTTGACCGCCGTCCTCGTTCAGGAGGTAGTCAAGCGACACGTTGAACATCTTGCCCATGCGAATGATCTTGTCCGTTTCCGGGTAGCCGTCGTCGCGCTCCCATTTGCTGACGGCTTGTCTGGAAACGCCGAGCTGACAGGACAGATCCTCTTGCGACATCCCGGCCTCTTTGCGCAGCTTTTGAATCTTTTCTCCCAGGGTCATCTCGGCGTCCTCCTTTCGTTGCCCTTTCGCCGTCAGAATACGATTTCGACCGGTGGCGCACAACCAAGATGCGGTTGCAACTGCGCAACGGCGGGTTGCAAACGAGGATTTTTGCATGGCGTACGAACGGCGACATGCAGCGGAGGCTGCGACATGCAGCACGAGCGGCGACATGCAGCGGAGGCGCGCTGTCCCGCTCGGCCGTCGGGGCGAACCACGGCAGGCGAAAGACGATGGGCGAGGGGGCGACGGACGGGGGAAGGACGTTGGCGCGACGGGTGAGGGGCGGGCA
>CAZBEP010000399.1:0-1620 GCA_964490925.1 uncultured Eggerthellaceae bacterium
CCGCTTGCCCGCGACTGCGGCGGCCGCAGCGGCTTCCTCGGCGACGGCCTCGAGGTCGAGCGCGCCCATCCGCGCGATGAGGCTCTGCTGCGCGCTGCCCACGAGCACCGCCGCGTTGTGCGCGTAGTAGCCTTCGCTCCCGAACGTACTCACGAACTGCGACGCGTGCGGGCGCGCCGTCAGCTCCGCGACGAACGCCGTCATCTCGCGGCCGTCGCCGAACACGCCCTCGACGAACCCGAACGCGTTGTCGAGCGAACGCGACGCCTCTTCGACGTCGGCCTGGAACGACCGCACGTCTCCCTCGTACGCCTCGCGGATCGCCTCGAACGCCAAAGCGCCCTCGGTCGCGCGCCGCTCGTCGCAGACCGCCGCGTACCCCGCGAGCCGCGCCGCCGCGATTCGGTCGGGCCGCAGGTCGCGGTCGGTCGCCAACCCGAGCTTCGCCCGGCGCTGTGCGTCGGCCTCGACGGCGCCCGCCGCCCGCTCGAGCACGTCGCGCGCCGTCGCGCCGCCGAGGATCTCCTCCTTCACGTCGCGCAGCACGTCGCGAACGATCGCCACCGTGCGCTCGGCCTCGATCGCCTCCTCCATGCGCGCCTCGAGCGCGTCGAGCATGAGCCGCAAAAGCGCAAGCCGCTCGTCGAAACGGGCCGCCTGTGCGCGGGCGCGAATCTCCTCGGGCACCGCTCCGGCAAGGATCGCCCCGACCCGATAGTCCGACCGGTACTTCGTGAACAGCGCGTAGTACTGGGCGAACCGCGCCGCAATGTCCTCGTCTTGGATGAACTGGTCGACGAGCGCGCGGTCGACCGTCTTGCCCGTGCGCTCGAACAGCTTGACGACGCGCGAGAGGTCGTCCCAGCCGCGGGCCGTGACGAACGACTTGCCCGACGGCGTCGATTCGATGGAGTAGAAGTGGTCGGGCTTCACCTCGAGGTACGAGACGACGGCCGGGTGCACGCCCGTCTCGAGCGCGTAGGCGAGCCACGCGTCGAGGTCGGGCTCCACGCTGATCTTGCGCAGGCGGTCGAGGGTGACGACGTCGAAGTCGTAGACGGACTTGTTGTACTCGGGCGGATTGCCGGCGCACACGATGATCCAACCGTCGGGCACCTTGTGGCGGCCGAACGTCTTGAACTGGAGGAATTGCAGCATCGAGGGGTAAAGCGTCTCGGAGACGCAGTTGACCTCGTCGAGGAAGAGGATGCCCCGGTCATGCCCGGTGGCCTCCCTGTAGTCGTACACCGCCGCGATGATCTCGCTCATCGTGTACTCGGAGACGTCGAACTCCTCGCCGCCGTAGTCGCGGCGCACGATGAAGGGCAGGCCGAGGGCGCTCTGGCGCGTGTGATGCGTCATCGAGTAGCTCACGAGCCCGATGCCGAGCTCGCGCGCCACCTGGCCGACGACGGCCGTCTTGCCGATGCCGGGGGCGCCGAGCAGAAACAGCGGCCGCTGCACCTCGGGCGGCATGAGGTAGGCGCCCGTCTCGTCGCGGGTCAGATAGCCGTCGACGGTGTCGGCAATCTGGCGCTTCGCTTCTGCGATGTTCATATGCCTTCCTTTCGATGATCCTTACAGTTCAAGGATGTCGTCCTCGTCCATCACGACCTTCAT
>CAZBEP010000400.1:0-1619 GCA_964490925.1 uncultured Eggerthellaceae bacterium
GCCCGCTTCATCGTTGCACTCATCTCTGTCTCCTTTTCCCTCTTTTCTAACGTTCCGTACCGAACCCTGCTTTCTCTTCCTTTCCCGCGTATTTTCCATTCCGTCCGCTTCGCAGCAACGCGGCTTTCGTCTCCTCTCTACCAATCCGCCGTGTTGCACGATGTCGTTATTATCGAGGCGGCGCGCGAGCAGGCATCACTCGCAGCAGCGTCCTCGATCATAATGGCGAACGCGATGCACCTCTCTCCATCGTCTGCGTACCCGATGAACCAGCCGAGGTCGTAGCCGGATGCGGTTTCGGCCGTGCCCGTCTTGCCGCGCACGTCGATGCCGTCAACGGCCGCTTCGGTGCCCGTGCCTTCCTGTACGCACGAGAGCATCGCTGCAGCTATCTCCTTGGCATGGGCGGAGGACAGAGCGATGCCGTAGGCCTGCGCCTCGGTCATCTCCCACACGCCGTCCGCGTCTTCGATCGCTTCGACCACGTACGGTCGCCAGACGGTTCCGCCGTTCGCAATCGTCGCAGCCACCGTGGCCATCTGTACCGGCGTCGCGAAAGGCCCTTCGACTGTCGCCCCGCCGTCGCTGTAGATGGCCTGGCCGCAGCCAAGCCACGCGCAGCCGAGCGCGGTGAGACTGTCGAGCCCCTCGATCGTCGAAACCTCGCAGTCGAAGTCCTGCGCAAGGTCGGCGCCGAAGCCGAAGCGTTGCGCCTGCTCTACGATGGCATCGGCCCCGAGCATCATTCCCACCTGCGCGAAAACGGTGTTGACGGAATAGGTGTAGGCCTCGTGAAGCGTCAGGGCGCCGTACTGCTCCGACCCCACATTCGTGACGCTACCTTCTTCGAGGACGATGCTCGAAGGGGCGATGTAGATGGTGTCGGAGCTCGTGTCGCCTTCATCCCCGAGCGCGGCGGCAAAGGCAACCGTCTTGAAGGTGGAACCGGGGATGACGCTCGTCGTCGCCTGGTTGGCGGGGGCTTCCTCGCCCGACGAGGGATCGTAGGACGGCGAGGACGCAAGTGCGAGCACGGCGCCCGTGTCGGGGTCGAGCACGACGACGGCGCCGGTGACGCCGTCAAGAGCCTCCTCGGCGGCGCGCTGGATGTCCACATCGAGGGTGAGTACGACGTTTGCGCCGCTTTCAAGCTCCTCGGCGCAATCGGCCTCGACGCCGAAGCCCTCGTCCCCGGCGGAGCCGACGACGAAGCCGGCGAGCGTGCCTTCCGGATAGGAGCGGGACGTCCCGAACAGCCCCGTTTCGGAAACGGCGAGCGTCGTGCCGTCCGAGGTGGAGATTGTTCCGCGCTCCGCAGATTCCGAGGACACCAAAGATACTGACGAGCACGAGGCAAGCAGGCCGACCGAGACAGCACACAGCAGCGCAGCGGCGAGAAGCGCACAGCGCCGCCCGAGGCGAGCGGAAGCCTTCGGGTTCCCAGAGAGCCGAGAAGGCTGCTTCCTTTGTAACGCCATCAAACCCATCGCCGTTCCTTCGTGTCGGTCGATCGACCAATCTGTTAAGGCGCGTCTTTTAGCTGAAAAGATTCTGCCATCATAGAGCAGGGCAGCGCGAGCAGAAGGTTTCAGGAAGTCGAACGGTGCCCCCCCCCCCCG
>CAZBEP010000401.1:0-1616 GCA_964490925.1 uncultured Eggerthellaceae bacterium
GGTAGCGGCAAGAGAGGCTCGCGGCCTCGCCCCGCCCTGCCGGGCGGGGTCGGCGGAACGAAACCGATGGAAAGGAGCAACGGCATGAAGGGAAGCCACGGCATGAGGGGCGCGGCGAGGAGGGCGGTGTCCGCGACGGCGGCGTTCGCGCTCGCGTTCTCGCTGCTCGGCACGGTCGCGCCGGCGGCGCTGGCGCAGGCTGCGGGCGGCTCGTCCGTGTTCGCGGCGACGGGGCTGGTCTACGAGGATGCCTACGGCGTTGTCGGCGGCATGGCGCTCATGCGAAACACCGAGACGGTGTCGGGGACGGTCTGGGGGGAGGCGTCCGATGAAGTCGAGGTCGACACGGTCGACTACGTGTCTGCCGACGGCGAGGTCGTGTTCTCGGGGACCTACGTCGCGACCAGCGGCGGTGCGGTCGCAGACGGGATGGAGACCGAGACCTACATCGAATACTCCGTAATCCCGTACAAGTACATCTTGCTCGAGAATGGTGATGCGCTGGTCTCCGGGTCGCAGGAAGGCGTCCTGCAGCCGGACGGCTCCATGCTCGCCTACGGCGACGGGGTGGCCTACGACGCGGTGCGCGGCCGCATCGCGGTCGCGGCCGTCGAGGAAGACTCGGTGTCGCTTTCGTGGCTCGACTTAGACGGCGCGGAGTTGCAGAGCCTCTCAATCGACTTCGCAAGCGACGTCGTTTCGGCGAGCGTGACTGTCAACGGAAGCACGGTGGGTGTGACCGTGTTGTATCTTTCCGACCAGACGTACGCTTACGACTACCGAACATACGGCATCGAGGCCGACGGGTCTCTCGTCGAGCTGTCGACTGTGGACAGCGCCTTGTTTCTAACTTACGACTACGTCGGCGTGGAGGAGGGCGGCCAAATGTTCTCCTACCCCGCCAGCGGCGGCGGGAGGGTCGATCTGGGGGTCATCCCGGAAGGCGGAAATTGGGGCTACCTGTACGATTCCCGCGCCATCGTCATCTACGACGCCGAGGGCAGGCAGAGCGTGTACTCGTGGGAGACGGGTGAGCTTTTGTGCGAGGCCCCCGCTTCGGAGGGGGTCGTATCGGTGAGCGCCGAGACGGGGTTCTACATTACGCGCCTTGTCTACGACTATAAACTTTGGAATGCCTCTGGTGAGCTCGTGGCGGAGTTCGAGAGCGTCTCCTCGTGTGGCTTTGTGGGAGACTGGGTGTACTTCGGCTTTTCCGAGAGCGACACGACGATGGTTTTCACGGTGGAAGGCGACCTTGTCGCCTCTCTGGACTTCCAGGCCGAGGGCATCTACTGGCTTGTGGAGGGAAACGTCGCACAAGCCTATTATTCCGAGTGGGACGATGCGGCCGGCTCTTACTACTATGAATCGGCGTACCTCGATTCGAAAGGGGGCGTTCTGAGCCTCCCCTATGCTTTTGTGGCCGGTGTTTGGGATGCCGGAGAGCTGCCCGACGGTACTCGGCTTCTCGGCATCTCTTACTTTAAAACGCAATATCTGAATGATGGGCGGGATTTCGCCGTTGTCGACGAGGACCTTCAGCCCGTCGAGGTCGGCGGCTACACGCTCGCGGCTCCGTCGTACAAGGCATCCAACAACGCCTTCAGCTGCCAGAT
>CAZBEP010000402.1:0-1607 GCA_964490925.1 uncultured Eggerthellaceae bacterium
TCGCAGCTTTGCGGTATGGAGGGCTTGAACACGATCCGCATCTCCAATTCGACGCTCGAAAGCACCGTAACAAGGGCGACGGCTTCCGACCCGGTGGCCAACGGCGTCATCATCTACCAGAGCACATCGGGAGACGCAGACACCTCAACCGGCGAGCGCGCCCTGTTCGAGGTGCGCGACTCGAGCCTCACGAGCGCGATCGAATCCGGCTCGATGTTCTACGTCACCAATACGAGCGCCGACATCGTGCTTTCCAACACCGACCTCTCTTTCGACGCTTCGGCGGCAAACCTCATCACGGTCGAGGGCAACGACGCGAACAACTGGGGCACGCCGGGGTCCAACGGGGCAGACGCCACGCTTACCGCTCGCAGCCAGACGCTCGAGGGCGACATTTCGGTGGACACGATCAGCGCGCTCGAGGTGTACCTGGTGGACGGCTCAACCTTCACCGGAGCGACGGAGATCACCGAGAACGCGCAGGCCAGCACCAGCGATGAGCCCCTTTCGGTGACGATCGAGGCCGGAAGCTCGTGGGTGGTGACGGGTGACTCCACCGTGTCGAGCCTGTCGGTCGACGACGGAGCCGAGGTGGTGGACGAAAACGGCGACGCTGTGAGCATCGTCGTCGACGGCGAGACCGTCGTGGCGGGCGAAAGCGACCTGACGGTTACGGTCACCGGCTCATATTCGACCGAAGCCGACGTCTCGGGCGCGGCAGAGCTGAGCGACGCGACGATCGACCGCTCCGATTTCGACGACTATTTCGGGACGAGCACGGAATTCGGGTCGAGCAGCGCCGATGCCGACGCGCCCGCCAGCGACGGCGACGGCGGGGAGGAAAACGAAAGCGAAGCGGGGAACCCCTTCTTCTCCTGGCTCGCCAGCATTTGGAACAGCTTCCTCTCGCTGTTCTCGTAGCGCGCCCTCGCGAGGAGGCAGACGGCCGCGAGGAGGCAGACGGCCGCCGCATCCTCGAGTTAGGGCCGCATCTTCGGCTCCCGGAGACCATGTTAAGGGAGGCCGACTTTCTAAATGACATCCGTTGCGTTGAGTATGGAAAGTTAGGGAAAGTTAGGTTGGATTTACATTTACAACCAGCCTATGGAAAATTGACCCACGGCGCTGCCGGAGCGGCGAGACGATGCCGCCGGAGCGACAAGACGATGCTATAACATGCCAAGCGGTGCCCCGCCTGACGGGGCAGCATCGTTTTGGTTGAAACCCCGCTGTCGCGAAAAAGTTGGCGGGGTTTTTCTCCTCGACCACGCTGTTCGCCTCATCCCTTCCGCCTGCGCCGGCCTGCGCCTATCTGCGACGCTGGCTTACGCCGACGATGCCGATGACAACCGTGAAGATCGCGCAGAGCGCGCCGACCGTCTGTGCATCCATGGCGACCCCCCTTATCAGGGCTGCCCGGGGCGGCGAAGCACCTTATATCATTGTATAGTTAAAACCCTCCCTTGCAGTGAGGAGATGAAGCGGACGCAGCGAGGAGATGAAGCGGACTCGCGTCGGCGCGTCGGGCGCTTCGACCCGGCCTTGACGTCGCAGAGGCCCCGAGCTGCGGTGTCTCGGAGTGCCGCCGGCGGCGTGCGGCGGGAGGG
>CAZBEP010000403.1:0-1595 GCA_964490925.1 uncultured Eggerthellaceae bacterium
GCCCGCCGACCGTTCGGGCGGCGACCCCCCTTGCGCAACCGGGCGGGCGTCCGTCTGCGGGGAGGCCGCCTGGCGGGAGTCCTCCGGCCTCGCCGCAGACCCGCTCGAGACAGCCGGCGCGGACACGGGCGCGGCAGCCGAGCGAAAGGCCGACACCGGCTCGGCCGCAGACGGAGCTGCGGAACCCGCAAACTGAACGGCCGGCGGCAAATCTCCAGGCGACTCCGGCGCAGCCGCAGCCGACGGCACGGCGCCCGCGTCGGCAACCTCCCCTGCGCAGACGCGCCGCTCAAGCTCCTCGACGCGCTCGGCGAGCGCCGCAAGCGTGAGGTCGGCCTCGGGGCGGACCATGCGGGTGAGCGCGATCTCGAAGGACAGCCGCGCATTCGTCGACGTCTTGAGTTCGGCGATGAGGTCGCCGAGCACGGCGAGCATCCGCGCGAGCCGGTCCGGCCCGAACAGCGAAAGCTCCTCGCCGATCTCCCGCCGCTCTGCGTCGCTCACGTCGGCCGGCGCGTCGAGGCCCGCGACCGACAGCACGTACATCGTGCGCACGCGCTCGGCGAGGTCGCGCGCGAACTGCGCGAGGTCGGCTCCTGTCTCCACATACGACGCCGTCCAGGCGAAGCACGCCGGCACGTCGCGCCGCCCGATCACGCCGACGATCTTCGCGAGGTCGCTCGTGTCGAGCGACCCGACAAGGCTCTCCACCGTCCCGAGCGACACCCTCCCCGCCCCGTACGTGATCGCCTGCTCGAGCGCCGTGAGCGCGTTGCGCATGCCGCCCTCCGCCCGATGCGCGATAAGGTCGAGCGCGTCGCCGTCGAACTCGACGCCCTCGGCCATGCAGATCGCCCCGAGGCGCGTGACGATCTCCTCGGAAGAGATGCGCCGGAAGTCGAAGCGCTGGCAGCGCGAGTGGATGGTCTCGGGAACCTTTTGCGGGTCGGTCGTGCAGAGGATGAACACAACGTGGCTCGGCGGCTCCTCGAGCGTCTTGAGCAGCGCGTTGAACGCCGCCGTCGAGAGCATGTGGACCTCGTCGATGATGTAGACTTTCTTGGCGCCGCGCGTCGGGGCGAACTGCACGCGCCCGATGATCTCCTCGCGCACGTTCTCGACGCCGGTGCGGCTCGCTGCGTCGAGCTCGTAGACGTCGGGGTGCCCGCCTGCGGCGACCATGAGGCAGTCCTCGCAGGAGCCGTCGGGTTCGGGCGTGGGGGCCTTCTCGCAGAGCAGCGCCTTCGCGAGCAGGCGGGCCGTCGTCGTCTTGCCTGTGCCGCGCGGGCCGCAGAACAGGTAGGCATGGCTCACCTTGTCCTGCCCGATCGCGTTGCGCAGCGTGCGTTCGACATGGTCCTGCCCGACCACGTCGCCGAACACCTGCGGCCGGTACTTCCGATACAGCGCCTCAGCCATGACCCGCCTGACCTTCCCGGCCGCGTGCGGCCGTCATCCTGCGGCGCGGCGCGTCCCGGCTCTGCGCACCCGCGCCTTCGCCCCGAGTCCTAGGGAAACGCTGATCAATCCATTCCGCCCGCCTCCGCCCCGTGCCGGGCGCCTGCTCCCTCAGCCTCATCGACGCAGGCCACTGC
>CAZBEP010000404.1:0-1595 GCA_964490925.1 uncultured Eggerthellaceae bacterium
ATGAACGAGATCAAATGCCCGAACTGCGGCACCGTGTTCCAGGTGGACGAATCCGGATACGCCGCCATCCGCAAGCAGGTGCGCGACGCGGAGTTCGCGCGCGAGGTCGAGACGCGCGAGCGCCTGCTGCGGGAACAGCGCGACTCCGCCGTGCGCCTCGCCGTCGAGCAGGAGCGCGGCAAGGCGAGCGAGGGGATCGCCGAGCGGGACGCGCAGATCGCCCGGCTGCAGGCGCGGATCGACAAGCTCGGCGCCGACAGCGAGAGCGCCGCGAAGCTCGCGGAGGCCGGCCACGCCCAGAAGCTCGCCGCCGCCGTCGCGCAGAAGGATGCCGAGCTCGCCGAGCTGCAGGAGCGGCTGCGCAGCGTCGCCGACCAGCGCGAGCGCGACGCGGAGCTCGCGGAGGCGAAGCACGACCGCGCGCTCGCCGAGGCCGTCGCCGCCCGCGACGCGCGCATCGCCGAGCTCGAGCAGTCCATGGCCGCCGAGCAGCGGGAGCGCGCTGCAGAGCGGGAGTCGTTCGAGACGGCAAAGCAGCTCGCCGTCGCGCAGGCCACGGCCGAGGCGGAGCGCGAGCGCGACCGGCTTGCCGCGCAGATCGATCTCAAGGAGGCGGAGCGCGCCCAGGCGGAGCTTGCGCTCAGGGAGCAGTTCGCCATCGAGCTGCGCGCGAAGGACGACATCATCTCGTACAAGGACGGCGAGATCGAGCGCTACCGCGACATGAAGGCGCGCCTGTCCACGAAGATGATCGGCGAGTCCCTCGAGCGCCACTGCGAGGCGGAGTTCAACAAACTTCGCGCGACGGCGTTCCCGCGCGCGTACTTCGAGAAAGACAACGACGTCGTCGACGGCACGAAGGGCGACTACGTGTTCCGCGAAACCGCCGAGGACGGCGCCGAGGTCGTCTCGATCATGTTCGAGATGAAAAACGAAGGCGACAAGACGGCGACGAAGCAGAGAAACGAGGACTTCCTCAAAAAGCTCGACGCGGACCGCCGCAAGAAGGGCTGCGAGTACGCCGTGCTCGTGACGCTGCTCGAGCCGGACAGCGAGCTGTACAACGAGGGCATCGTCGATATGTCGTACCGCTACGAGAAGGGGTACGGCGGCCGCCCGCAGTTCTTCATCCCCATCATCTCGATTTTGCGCAACGCAGCCCTGAGCGCCGCCGCGTACAAGGCGGAGCTTGCGCGCGTGAGGAGCCAAAACGTCGACGTGTCGAACTTCGAGGCGCAGATGGAGGACTTCAAGGAGAAGTTCGGGCGCAACTACCGCCTGGCGAGCGAGAAGTTCCAGAAGGCCATCGACGAGATCGACAAGTCCATCGACCATCTGAACAAGATCAAGGAGGCCCTGCTCGGCAGCGAGCGCAACCTGCGGCTCGCCAACGACAAGGCCGAGGCGCTCACCATCAAGCGCCTCACGCGGAACAACCCCACCATGAAGGCGGCGTTCGCGGCGGCACGCGAAGCGGGGGAGGGCGCGCCGAGCGGCGAAGCGGGGGAGGGCGCGCCGAGCGGCGAAGCGGCGGAGGGCGCGCCGAGCGGCGAGACGCCGGCCGGCGCGGACTCGGGAGAGTAGGGGCGGCGGGC
>CAZBEP010000405.1:0-1593 GCA_964490925.1 uncultured Eggerthellaceae bacterium
GAAAAGCGCACGAGATCGGGCGAGACGCCCGCCGCCACGAGCTCTTCCTCGCTCATCTGGCGATGCGTCGTGCTCGCCGGATGCAGCACGCACGTGCGTGCGTCGGATACGTGCGTGGCGATCTGCGCAAGCTCGAGGCTCCCCATGAACGCCTCGGCCGCAGGCCGACCGCCCGCAACGCCGAAGCTCACGACGCCGCACGAGCCGTCAGGCAGGTACTTCTGCGCAAGCGCGTACTGCGTATCGCCCGGAAGCGACGGGTAGCGCACCCACGCAACGCGCGGGTCGCTCGCCAGAAACTCCGCCACGGCCAGGCCGTTCTCGCAATGGCGGCGCATGCGCAGATGCAGGCTCTCAAGCCCGAGGTTCAGGTAGTACGCGTTCTGCGGCGCCTGGATGGCCCCGAAGTCGCGCATGAGCTGAGCGGTCGCCTTCGTGATGAACGCGCCCGCAAGCCCGAAGCGCTCCGCATAGACGACGCCGTGGTAGCTCTCGTCGGGCTCCGTGAGGCCGGGGAACGCGTCCGCATGCGCCGTCCAGTCGAACCTCCCCGCGTCCACGATGCATCCGCCCACCGCACTGCCGTGGCCGTCCATGTACTTCGTCGTGGAGTGCGTCACGATGTCGGCGCCCCACTCGAAAGGCCGGCACATGACCGGCGTCGGAAACGTATTGTCCACGATGAGCGGCACCCCGTGCGCGTGCGCCGCAGCAGCGAACCGTTCGATGTCGAGCACCGCGAGCGCGGGATTGGCGACCGTCTCGCCGAATACCGCCTTCGTGTTCGGGCGAAACGCCGCTTCCAACTCCGCATCGGAGCAATCGGGGTCTACGAACGCGAACTCGACTCCCATGCGCGCCATCGTATGCGCGAACAGGTTGTGCGTGCCGCCGTAGATCGCCGAGGACGAGATCACGTGGTCTCCCGCGCCGGCGATGTTGAACACGGCGAAGAAGTTCGCCGCCTGGCCGGAGCTCGTGAGCATCGCGGCCGCGCCTCCCTCGAGCTCGCAAATCTTCGCGGCGACGTGGTCGTTCGTGGGGTTTTGCAGGCGCGAGTAGAAGTACCCCGACTCCTCGAGGTCGAAGAGCTTGCCCATGTGCTCGGAGGTGGCGTATCTGAACGTCGTCGACTGGATGATCGGCACCTCGCGCGGCTCGCCGTTGCCCGGACGGTAGCCGCCCTGCACGCAGACGGTCTCTATCGAGTGCTCCATAGCCTTCACGCTCCTTTCCCTGCGCGCCCGCGCCGTCGGCCTCACGGCCGGCCATGAGCGCGGCCATCGCTTCGTCACGATTCGGCCGCAAGAATACGATGTTTTCCCAGCCGCCGCGCTTCGCGAGACAAGTTGCAAAAACATTGCGCAAATAGCGCGGTTGCGGCTTCGCCTGCCGGCCGTTTGCTACCATAGGCGGCACTCCTGCGCCGCCGCCCGGCCGCACGCCGCCTCTGCGGCACGGACAAACCGCCCGAGAGGAGCCGACCATGCCCATCAGAATACCCGACGAGCTCCCCGCCACCAAAGAGCTCGAGAGCGAGAACATCTTCGTCATGACCGCCTACCGGGCGATGCACCAGGACATCCGCCCGCT
>CAZBEP010000406.1:0-1589 GCA_964490925.1 uncultured Eggerthellaceae bacterium
CCGTCTTGCCGGTCTGGCGGTCGCCGATGATGAGCTCGCGCTGGCCGCGGCCGATCGGGATCATCGAGTCGATGGCGAGGATGCCGGTCTGCACCGGCTCGTGCACGGGCTTGCGGGCGATGACTCCGGGAGCCTTGAACTCGACGGGGCGGGAGCCTTCCGCCTCGATCGGCCCTTTGCCGTCCATCGGCATGCCGAGCGGGTTCACGACGCGGCCGAGCATCCCTTTGCCCGAGGGCACCTCGACGATGCGGCCGGTCGTCTTTACCTGGTCGTTCTCCTTGATCGCGGTGACGTCACCGAGAAGCACGGCGCCGACCTCGTCTTCTTCGAGGTTCTGGGCGAGGCCGTAGACGACCGCGCCCCCCTTCCCGGTGAATTCGAGAAGCTCGCCGGCCATGGCGCCTCGCAGGCCCTCGATGCGGGCGATGCCGTCGCCGATCTGGATGACCGTGCCGACCTCGCGCGACTCGACGCTGATGTCGAGTCCCTCGAGCTGTTTGCGCAGCGCCGCGTCGATGGACTGAGCGGTGATTTCTGTCACGAGCGTTCACCTCCATCCGTAGTTTGCGTGAGCACGTTGCGAGCATGGTCCAACTGCGAGGTGACGCTTGCGTCGATCCGCCTGCCGTTCGCACTCATGATGATGCCGCCGAGGATCGACGCGTCGACGTGCTCGTTGAGCACGATGTCGGTGCCGAAGTCCGCGGCGAGCTTTGCCGTGATCTTGTCGCGCAGCGCGTCGTCGAGGGCGACGGCCGTCGTCACCTCGACGACGGTGACGCCCAGCGTGGACTGCAGCTGCTCTTCGTAGCTCGCGCGCACGCGCGTGAGCCTATCGACCTCGCAGCGCTCCGCCATGACGGCGAGCGCGTCGATAAGGAACGGGTCGCACTCGGCGAAGAGCCTGCGAGCCGTTTCGTTTCGCTCCTGCGGCGCCTTCGTGGCGTCAGAGAGAGCATCGACGGCGTCCGCCGACGAGCGGAGCGCACGGGCGACGGCATCGAGTTCGTTGCGGATCGCGAACACCCGATCGCGGCCGCCCGCCTCGCGAGCGCCGTTCAGAAGAACGGCGGCGTACGTCGCGACATGCTCTTTCTCAATGAGGCGGTTAGTTGCCATTGAAGCTGCCCGCCTCGTCCACATAGCGCTCGATGATCTTGCGGTGCTCCGCCTCGTTCAGGTCGCTGCCGATGAGGCGAGCCGCAAGCGCGACGGACGTGTCCGCGACCGCGCCCTGCAGCTCGGCGATCGCGGCCTTCTTCTCGGCCTCGATGGCGCCGCGCGCCTTCTCGATGATATCGGCGGCCTCGGCCTGGGCGCGGGCGGTGATGTCGGCCTTCGCGCTTTCGCCTGCGGCCTTCGCCTCCGCGACGATCTGAGCCGCCTGCGCCTTAGCGTCGGCGAGCTGCTGGCGGTACTCCTCGAGCACGCGCTCGCTTTCGACGCGCGCCTCCTCCGACTTCTCGAGAGCCTGGCGGATCGTGTTCTCGCGCTTCTCGAGCATACTCGAGAACATCGGCCATCCGAACTTCGCGAGGATGACCGCAAGGATCACGAAGGCGACGAGCATCGGCACGAATTCCATC
>CAZBEP010000407.1:0-1584 GCA_964490925.1 uncultured Eggerthellaceae bacterium
CTAAAAACGCCGATAAATCTCCCTGCTGAACGATTTTCGTTCAGTAGGGAGGCTTTTCTGCCGCGCCGGGTCGCCTCGCGCGCCGGGCCTGCCGCGTCGGGTCGCCTCGCGTGCCGGGCCTGCCGCGCCGAGACCGCCTCAAGCCGTTCGAGCCGCGCCCGTCCGGTTTGTCCGCCAGACCCCGGAAAACGCGTGCGGCCTTACGAGCGGTTCGCGCGCGTCGCCGGAGACTCCCCTCACGCGTCGGCGAAGCGCATCGTGCCCGGATCGCCCGCCTCGACCTCCCCGATGCGAGCCGCAGGTCTTTCGGCCTCCGCGAGGAAGGCGCGCTCAAAGACCCCCGCGACCCCAGGCGCGACGGCGACGAGCAGCCCGCCGGAGGTCTGCGGGTCGCACGCGAGCGCCATGCGGTCGTCGAACTCGTCGTCGCCGAGCGACCCCTGCGCGACGAAGGACTCCGCGTAATCCATGATCGAAAACGTCCGGCTCGGCCGGCAGTACGCGCGCGAAAGGCCCCACGCGCCGGGGAGTAGCGGGATCGCCCCCCAGTCGAGCGCCGCAGCGCACCCGCTCGCGGCAAGCATCTCGTGGAGGTGGCCGACAAGCCCGAAGCCCGTCACGTCGGTCGCAGCGCGCACTCCGCGCCCGCCGCCGCCGGCCGCCTCCTCGCAGGCCGCCATCGCCCGCGCCCCGGCACGGTTGAGCTCTTTCATCGATGCGACGGCCGGCGCGAAGCCCTCCTCGTCGACGGTGCCAATCCTGTAGGCGGCGGCGAGAACCCCCGTGCCGATCGGCTTGGTGAGGTAGAGCACGTCGCCGGGGGCGGCCCCCGCGTTGCGCACGATCGCGTCGGGGCGCACCGTACCGAACACCGCGAGCCCGTACTTCGGCTCGGGGTCGTCCACGGTATGCCCGCCCGCGAGCACGGCGCCCGCCTCGTGCACGGCATCCGCCCCGCCGGAGAGAATCTCGCGGGCGACGTCGGCACCGAGCGCGCAGTCGAGCGCGAGCACGTTGAGAGCCGCGAGCGGCACGGCGCCCATCGCGAATACGTCCGACAGCGCATTGGCCGCCGCGATGCGACCGAAGTCGTACGGATCGTCGACGAGCGGTGTGAGAAAGTCGACAGTGAGCACGGCGGCGAGACCGTCACCGAGCGGGTACACGGCGGCATCGTCGCTCGTCTCGAACCCGACGAGCAGGTCGTGGCCGGCGGCCGGGGCGAGCGACGACAGTATGTCCTCGAGGTCGCCCGGACCCCACTTCGCCGCTCAACCCCCCTTCGAGGTGAGCTGCGTGAGCCGCACGCGCTCCTTCTCGCTCATGGCCGCCCCCTTCCAGCGCCCCGCACTTTGCTGTTCGGTTCCCCATCCTATCACGCCCGAACGCACGGCACGCGGCACGCGCCCGCCGGGCCTTCGGCGGATCATCGGGGGCTGCCGGGGGTGGCTGGGGGCTGCTAGGGGCGGCCGCTCCCCGCCGCCGCGCGCCGCGCCCGCGATCCTTGTCTGCCGTTTCCCCTGCGAACGCTGGTTTTTTGGCAGACTGGCCGACCCCGCCCGCTCCGCCCGCGATCCCTGTCTG
>CAZBEP010000408.1:0-1567 GCA_964490925.1 uncultured Eggerthellaceae bacterium
CCGGCCTGCCGCCGAGGAGTCGCTTGAAAGGGTAGTCGCTGCGCTCGATCCCTGTATCGAAGCCATATTCGCGCCGGCCGTTTTCGAGGGCGGCGGCATCGCGAATGCGGGCTCGCCGCCGCGCAGCAGGCTGGCGATTCATAAGACCTGCATCTATTTCACCAACACCGTCTTTGCGCAGGCGGAGACGGCATCAAGCCGTTCCCTTGGCTGGTTCGTCGGATATGCGGACGACGGCTCGCGACTCGTCGCGCTCGTCGTCATGATCGAAGGCGCTGCAGCGCGCGACGCTGCGCATGCGCTCTCCCTTATCGCGGCATCGCTCGACACGACAGAAGAGAGAGGAGACCGATGGGGTCGTGTCGTTACGAAGCGCACGAAAGCAAGAAACAAGAGAGGGAAAGGATTCAGGTATGAGTGCAACGATGAAGCGGGCGGTCTCGGCGATCGCCGCGTTTGCGCTCGCGTTCTCGATGATCGGGATCGCGGCGCCGCGCGCGTTCGCCGAAGAGCTCCTTCAGGAGTCGAGCGGGCCGCTCGTCTACGATTCCGTGTACGGAGTCATGGGCGGCATGGCGCTCATGATGAGGACGGAAACGGTGTCGGACACGGTCAACGGCGTGCAGCGCGACGACCTCCTGGTTACCCAGGTCGACTACGTTGCCGCCGACGGCGAGGTCGTGCTGTCGACGAAGTCCATGAACACCTTGTCGGACAACGCCGACGACTACATCACCTCCGAGTACATAGCGTATTCGGCAAGCTCGATTCTCACAAATGGCGTGATCGTCTCCTACTACGATGATGAGGGATTTCTTGAATCAAGGGGCGTCGTCTCACCGAGCGGCGAGGCGGTCATCAAGGGCGACTTCGATGGATTCTATGCCGACTCCTCGGGAAACTACATCATGGCAAGGAAGGTGGCGGACGGGACGGCGACGTTTTTCTGGTATGCCGCTGACGGGACGCTCATCCAGCAGATCGGCGACGGAACCGAGGGTGCGTACTCTGCATGGACGAGCTTTTCCGGCTCGTACGTCGCTTTAGGGGTTTATTACTCCGGCACGTATCAGACAGTCACCTCGTACTACGAGATCTCCGCCGACGGGACGCTTGTCGAGCGGCCCGACCTCACCAACGAGGAGTTCTGGGCGGCCGGGGGAAGCTCGGATCTGTACGAAGAGATCGAGCCGTCCGAGGATTCCCCGTACTATAACGAAAGAGGCTACGGCTACGTCTCCATTTATTGGGCAGGAGAGTTGCCCGACGGAACGAAGCTGTACCAGGTTTGGGATGCCGAGGGTGATTCCTGCGCGATCGTGGACAGGTATCTCATGCCGGTCAAGCTCGGCGATTACGATCTTGCCGCCCAGAAGGACAGTATGGCGGTGAGCTGTCAGGTCAGCGACCTCGACATGTACTTCGCCACCGACGCGACGGGCAAGATCGGCATCGTGGACTCCGAGGGCAACCCGCTCACCGACTTCGTGTACGACGACTATCGCGAGCTCGGCCTGGCAGGCGAGCGCTATACCCTCGTCCAGCGCGACGGCGCGTGGTACTTCCT
>CAZBEP010000409.1:0-1556 GCA_964490925.1 uncultured Eggerthellaceae bacterium
ACGGTCTCCGGGGAGTGCTGCGCCGTGTACCACAGGGGCGAGAAGTTCGATCCCACGGCCAGCACTCCGGCCGCGGCGAGCAGCGCGGTGCGCATCGCGAAGTTCCGCAGGCGCTTTTCGCGGGCGGCGAAGATGCCCTCGCTGACCCAGAAGGCGGCCATGGCCATGAGGAAATAATAGGTGATCTGCGGATGGTTGGCGCCGATTTCGAGCGAGGCGACGAGGGCCGTGAGGGCCGCGCCATACCACATGTTTCCGCGCAGGGTCATCCACGTGCCGCCCATCATCAGCGGGGCGTAGACCAGCGCCCACATCTTGGTGACGTGCCCGGCGCCTATGATGAGCAGGAAGTAGGTCGAGAGTCCGTATGCGAGCGCCGCGACGATACCCACCCAGGGGTTCACGCCGAAGATGAGCAGCATGACCCACATGGCCGTCATGGCGAAAAAGACGAAGGCCGCGGGGGTGTCGAGGATCTTGACGACCTGTCCCACGGTGCGCTTGACGGCCTGGGCCGGGTATGCGACGTTGATCAGGTAGGCGGGCATTCCGCCGAACATGCCGCCGGTCCACTGGGGGTCTTCGCCCCGCTCGGTTCGCATCTGCGTGATATCGTGGGCCATGCCTTCGTATTGGACGACGTCGTGCTGCGGAAGTGCCTCCCCGCGGAACTGCGGGGCGAAGTAGGCGGCGCACACCACGAAGAAGAGGACGAGGGCGACGGCCGTGGGAAGCAGCTTCGAGGCTGCGGAGTTCGAAAAATTCATGTTCCCGAGTCTTAATCAATGGCCAAAGGTACGAAAAAACAGCGACAGTCCGTGCCTCGATTGCGAAAAATGACTATCTTTGCAGGGTATGATTACACTCGATGACATCCGCAAACCCGTTACGGCGGAGTTGGCGGCGTTCGACGAGTTCGTCAAGCGCCAGTTCACGGCCGAAGGGGAGTTGCTTTCCGATATGTTGCGTTATGCGCTCTCGTCGCGCGGCAAGGGAATCCGTCCCCTGCTGGTGATGGTCTCCGCGGCGATGAACGCCCCGGTCAAGGGGGCGTCGCTCGGGCGCCGGGCATCGCTTGCGGCGATGCTTGTCGAAATGATCCATGTGGCGTCGCTGATCCACGACGACGTGATCGACGAAGCCGACACACGTCGCGGGAAACCCTCGGTCAACGCCCGCTGGCAATCGCACAAGGCCGTTATTCTCGGCGACTATATCCTGGCGCGCAACATGAACATCGGCCTGCAGAGCGGCCAGTTCGACCTGGTGACGCACGTCTGCGGCTCGATGGCCGCCCTCTGCGAAGGGGAGGTCCTGCAGGATGACTGCGCGGC
Organism: uncultured Eggerthellaceae bacterium; assembly: GCA_964490925.1. Taxonomy (GTDB): domain Bacteria; phylum Actinomycetota; class Coriobacteriia; order Coriobacteriales; family Eggerthellaceae; genus CAZBEP01. The sequence goes on from CAZBEP010000409.1 coordinate 1,335, forward strand.
GAACCGGCTGATGAACCGCAAGGCCTATTTCGACATCATCTACAAAAAGACTGCCAGCCTGCTGGGCGTCAGCTCCTCGGCCGGGGCCCTTGCGGTGAATGCCACGCGCGACAAGGTCTCGACGATGCGGCGTTTCGGCGAAGCGCTAGGCATGGCGTTCCAGATCCAGGACGACATCCTCGACTACACCCCCTCGAACCATGCGGGCAAGCCCGTGGGCAA
>CAZBEP010000410.1:0-1548 GCA_964490925.1 uncultured Eggerthellaceae bacterium
TTCGGGGAAGACGACACCATAGGGGCCGTACATATTGAAACGGTTCCTTGGATCGCGCTCGTTAGCAAGAGCCATCGACTTGCAACTCGCTCAGTCCTTGAATTCTCCGAGCTCAAAGGCGAAACCTTCATCAAGATAGAGGGAACGCACGTAAGCGAAGCATGGCGGTTCGTTGAGCGCACATGCACGGCGAATGGATTCACTCCCACCATAAGACGACACTACTCAATGAGCCTCACCGATCTGCTTCCCACAACGGCCAACCTCGGTAACGACGTGCTGGTTCTCGGCGCGAACTTCGTTCAGCGCGTCGGGGCGGGCATCGACCCCTTTTGCACGCAGATCCCCATTACCGGCACGGACGTCGCGCTCCCCATTTCCGCGCTGTACCGCATCGACAACCCGAGCCCCATACTCGATGAAGCGGTCGACGTGATCAAGAAGGCCGCACGAAATCGAGAGCGCCATACCTTGCTCGACGCATCCGACGCATAGAGCCCGAAAAGAAGAAGGCGAAAAACACCATGCCCTGTTACCAGTGCTCACACTGCAACAAATGCGGGATGTATTCGATGAAGCTCGATCTGCGGTGCGCTACCTGCGGAGAGCCCGTCCCGGCGGGGATGCGCGTCTGTGCGCGTTGCGGTGCCCCGTTCAAGGGAAACACGACGCGCGGAACCATTACCAAACCGGGGCTGTCGGCCGGCGACGTCGCCGGTCTGCTCGGCGGATAGCGCGACGCGTCGGGAGCGGACGGGTTCGCGGGCGTCGAATCCGACATCGAAAAGCCCTCAACAGCGGAAAGGGGAGGATCGCATGCGCCCCTCCCCTTTCCGTCATGCGCTGTCGAATGCGGCCTGCACACAGGGTGCATGCTCAAAACGCATACCCCGAACGTATGCCGCAACGCTATTTGCGCGACTCGTAATCAGCCAAAGCAATATCGACGATCTCTTTGTTCCGGCACACGGTCCACGTCGGCTCGGCAACCCCCTGCTGCACGGCCATTCCGGCAACGCCCAACAAGACTTCCGGCTTGCCGTCATCCTGCACGATAACCTTCACTTGAGCCCGCATCTCACCGGGGCTGAACACGTAATGGTCGATGCCCGTCGCCTCGTCATACTCATGGGATTCAACAGTGAGCATTGTCTCTCCTCCTCGCATACCTGGAAGCCTCCAAACCAACCATGCGCAAGTTTAGGTCTGCGCACGTGAATAGAATAAATTCCGTTTCTTTAAGAACGCATGCCGTTACGGCATAGCGCGAGATAGGGCACCTCGCGGCAAGCGCGTTCGCCTCGTCGAAGCCGAATCCGCAGGCGCTCATCCGCGATTGCTCCCTCGGTTCGAGCTGGCGGCCGCGTATGCGGAGCGAGAAAGCACCCCGTTCGATGCCTGTCCCGTGCGGCGCTCCGGCGACCAGGTGCGGAAACGCCGCGACCCGGGAACGGGCGGCTGCGTGCGGGCGCATGCGAGGCGTGCGGGCGCTATCTGTCGGAAATCCTGCGAACGCAGGGTTTCTGACAGACTGATGACGGCGGCGCA
>CAZBEP010000411.1:0-1547 GCA_964490925.1 uncultured Eggerthellaceae bacterium
AAGGGTCGTCGCCCCCGCACCCGTGCTGGATCTCCCAGGATTCATCGACGCCGAGCGCGATGTCGGGGCTTTGGTCGTGGATGGCGTTGAGCACGCCGCAGGTGTCGCAGTCGAAGCCGTACTTCGCGCGGTCGTATCCGATGTCGCGCAGCACCCCGCGCACGATGTCGGGCACGTCCACGTAAGCCTGCGTGCGAATCTCCCCGGTGACGACGACCATGCCCGTCGTCGCAAGCGTCTCGCAGGCGCAGCGCACCTGCGCAGGGTCGGCGGGCTGGCCGTTCGGGGCGATGTAGCCGGCCTTCGCAAGCTCGATCTCCTTGGCGAGGATGGCATCGAGCACCGCGTCGGAGATCTGGTCGCAGATCTTGTCTGGATGCCCCTCGGTCACGGACTCGGACGTGAATACGTAGGATCGGGGCGCGTTGGCGCTGCATGCGCCGATTTCGTTGGTCATGCGATTTTCCTCCTTCATCGCTGTCGGCAGGACCACCTTGGCGCGTCTCGCCAGGTTGGTGCCGGGATCATCGAGCCAACTCTCTTCCCCGGCTCTCGATAAACGGATGCCGTGCGCCCAAGGCGCAACCCGGCTATAGTAGCGCTCATCGAACTCGCACGCAAGGGCACGCACTGAGCCGTCCCCCAAGAGCGAGGGTCATGGCCTCTCGGCCTCTCAGACTTCGCCGTCCTCGCCGTAGCCAAGCGCTGCGGCGATCCCGTAACTGCTCTTGAACGACGCGGTCAAAGCGAAGGTCAGGGGGGTCGCGTTTCCTGACCTTTCGCACGACGCCCGCGTTCTCGAGCGCGGAGAAGCGTTTTCTCGTCATCTGCGACCCAAGGGAAAGGCTCTTGGCGATTTTCGGTCAGGAAGGGGCCGCAGCCTAGGCGGCGAAGCGGGAGAGGGCTTGCGTATTTGCAGAAAGTGACGAGCTTAGGATGCAAACTTTGTCGACAGGAACTTGAGTAAACACAGGCGGGGAGATCCTGCGGAGCGGGCGGCGGAGACGCCGGATGCCGGGACGCCGACGCCACGGATCGACCCCGTTTTCGCCACGATTTTGCGGGTAGGGCACGCGGGGAAGGCATGGGAGGAGGGCGCGGGGAGATCTCGCTGCAAGGAGATCATCTCCCACCTGGGAAAATGCTGCCGCAGCGGCTGCGGCGACCTCCCGAGGAGCCCGCCGGACGCGCCCTCGCCTGCCCTACCCGTCAATTCATGGCGAAAACGCCCGCCGCAGCTGGCGTCCGCGACATGCATCCCCTCGCGGGGTTAAGGGGCGTCAAACTTGATCAGCGTTTCTCTAGGGGTCGTCCCGGATGAGGCGCGACCCCTTTCACGCATTCGATCGAAGCTCCCTGCCCCCTCTCTCTGAAGCTCCCTACTCCCTCCGAAGCTCCCTATTCCTCAACGACGAGGCCGGCGAACTGGAAGGTCGTGCAGTCGACGAGGCCGCGGTTCGTCAGGCGCAGCTCGGGCAGGCACGCGAGCGGGATGAGCGCCATCGTCATGAACGGCGAGGGCATGGTGCAGCCGATCTTCTCCCAGG
>CAZBEP010000412.1:0-1543 GCA_964490925.1 uncultured Eggerthellaceae bacterium
GGCTGCGGCATGGTCGACCCCAACGTCCTCGAGATGTCCGGCGTCGACCCCGAGCGGTACTCCGGATTCGCCTTCGGCATGGGGGTGGAGCGCATCGCGTGTCTCAAGTACAACGTCCCCGACTTGAGGATGCTGCTCGAAGGCGACATGCGCTTCCTGCGTCAGTTTTAGGTTGCGCCGGTCTGTCGGCCGGCGAAGCTCGCTGACGTTGGATCGGCTTGTGGGTTCTGACATTCGCCGCTCGGGCGATGCCGCAAGGAGAAGGTAGAGAGATGAAAGTATCGCTGAAATGGCTCGGGGACTACGTCGAGGTTCCCGAGGATACGAAAGCCCTGTGCGACCGGCTCGATCTGACGGGCACGGGCGTCGAGGGCGTGGAGAGGACGGGCGCACAGTTCGACCGCGTGGTCACGGGGAAGGTGCTCTCCAGAGAGCGCCATCCCGACTCCGACCATCTGTGGGTGTGCATGGTCGATGTGGGCGGGGCGAACTGCGGCGGCGACGGTGCGCCCGAGCCGCTGCAGATCGTGTGCGGGGCGCAGAACTTCGAGGCGGGCGACCATGTCGTTGTGGCGATGGTCGGCGCGGTGCTGCCCGGCGACGTCAAGATCAAGAAGGGGAAGCTGCGCGGCGTCGTGTCGAACGGCATGAACTGCTCGGAGCGCGAGCTTGGCCTGGGGTCGGATCACGAAGGAATCATGATCCTGCCCGAGGACGCGCCGGTTGGCGTGCCCTTCGCCGACTATTACGGGCTTGCCGACACCGTGCTCGACCTCGAGATCACTCCGAACCGCCCCGACTGCCTGAGCGTGGCGGGCATGGCGCGCGAGATCGGCGCGATGTACCGGTGCGACTGGAGCGACCCTTTGCCGGAGGCTGCGGCGAAGCTTCCTTCCTTCGAGGGAGGGGCGCCTGCCGCCGACGATGCGGACGTGGCGATCGAGGATCCGCAGCGCTGCCCGCGCTACTCCGCGCGCATCATCCGCAACGTGAAGGTCGGCCCGAGCCCCGACTGGATGGTCGAGCGGCTCGCCGCGATCGGCCAGCGCTCCATCAACAACATCGTCGACGTGACGAACTACGTGCTGTTCCTCTACGGCCAGCCGCTTCACGCCTTCGACCTCGACAAGCTCAAGGGCTCCGACGGCAAGGCGCACGTCATCGTGCGCGCCGCCGGCGAGGGCGAGCCGTTCACGACGCTCGACGGCGCGGACCGCGTGCTCTCTGCGGACATGACGGTTATCGCGACGCCTGAGCGCGCCGTGGCGCTTGCCGGAGTCATGGGCGGGGTTCAAACGGAGGTGACCGATAGCACAGCGAACATCCTGCTCGAGGCGGCGACGTTCGAGCCCGGCCGCACGAGCCGCACGAGCCGCAACCTCGGGCTCATCTCCGAAAGCTCGATGCGCTACGAGCGCGGTGTGGACGGCCACGGCATCGAGGAGCGCTCGGCGGCCGCGGCGGCGCTCATCGCCGAGGTGGCGGGCGGCACGGTCGCCCCGGGCGTCGTCGACGTGTGGCCTGCGCCGACCGCCCCGCGCGA
>CAZBEP010000413.1:0-1538 GCA_964490925.1 uncultured Eggerthellaceae bacterium
ATCGGCGATGAGATCCGCCTGGTATTCCGCATTCATCGCGACGCGCCCGGCCTCGAGCGCGAGTGCGACCAAAACCTTCACAGGGTCGCTTATTGATTCCGGACAGCCGCTTTTCCCGAGCCCAAAGAACCTGAGATACGGCGAGGTCTACGTTCGGCATCGGACATGTGCACGGGCGCGAGGTGTGCCGCCTGCGTCTGATGCCCGGAGGGGGAGAGGCGTCGAAGAGGCAGCCCGTCAGACCGATAGAGCTGCTGATTGATTAGCCGCCGGGAGGGCCTACCCGCCGGGGCCGACTCCGCCCACCTCCGAACGACGGTACGATATTACCAGTTCATGAGTCTATTCAGGGAGGCTTCGATGGGTGCTCGGATGGCGTCCGGAGACTGAAGCAGGCGGGGAGCGGGCGTGTCGCACGCCGTAAGGGGCTTCTCGCCCGCATGGAGGGGCGAATGCGCGTCGCGTGCCGCTATCCGTAGAATCCTCGAATGTTGTTGAACCGCGCGTTCGGGTCGCGACGCTGGTCCTCGATGAAGTCGACGAGAACGCGTCGGGCTTCGTCGTCTACCTCGCAGTAGATCCTGTAGCGGCCTGCTGAGGCGACGAAGAGATCGAACGGCGGGCGAGCCGCTTCGTAAATCGGGTCGTAGCGATGGCCGAGGCGGGGGAAATCCGCAAGCAGGTCGAGCCATCGGTCGACGGCATCGGCGTCCGCTTTTGAGGGAATGCGAAGATAGACGAAAAACGCATCGTCCGAAAGGACGACGTCATACATGGTTGTCGGGGTTGGCCGCATCGCGCAGCGCGCGGGCCTGGGCGAGCGGAACGCCTCCGCCACGCTGCAGCTGATCGCGACCCCTCATGGCGGCTTCGTAGAGGCGCATCTCCCGTTCGTAGACGAGTTGCTTGAGCGATTTCTCTTCCTCATAGGCCGCAGCGTCGATGACGACGAGCTCGGGATATCCGTTGCGCGTGATGTAGACGGGTTCTTTTGTCTCCGCGCAGGTTTGCGCGATGGCTTTGTAGTTGCGCTGCAGGTCGCTCGCGGGAACCGTTCGTCTGGCGCGGGCGGACTCATGCGCGTGCGTAGCCATGGCGGACTTTCCCTTCTCAGATGTGCGATGCTCGCAGCATATCATAAAATTTTTTTGCTCTGTTAGACCCACCACCACGCACGGAGGGCGCGCTCGGGAACACGGAAGAGGGGTGCGGTATCCTAAAGGCGCCGCCGACGCGCCTTGCGGCGCGCGAAGCCGGTCGTGGCGTTCAAGCCAGAGGATCGTCGCAGGGACGTCGCGCCCTGCGACGCCGATCGTGCGGCGGGGCTCATGCGCGACTGCGGGGCATGCCCCGGCGGGCCCGACAACGGAAGGAGCGAACGCATGGAATACACGATGAAGGGACTCGTGCTTGTCGAGAAGGGCAAAGTGGCGATCGGCGAGCGCCCGATTCCCGAGCTTGGCCCTTACGAGGCGCTGGTGAGGACCACGGCGGTCTCCGTCTGCGAAACCGACTACGAGATCATCGAGAACCTGATC
>CAZBEP010000414.1:0-1532 GCA_964490925.1 uncultured Eggerthellaceae bacterium
TCTGGCGCGGGCGGGGCCTGCGTCGGGCCGTCTGGCGCGCCCGCGCTTCGCGACGCCTATGAGACTCGTTCGAGTATCTGGTCGAGGATCGGGTCGAGCGCTGCGCCCACGTCGTATGTTTCGATCTTGCCGGCGTCGGCGAGCTTGGCGAACTCGGGGTCGATCGGCAGCGTCGCATACGCCGGGATCTGATAGCGCCGCGCGACGGTCGCGCCCTGCGGCTCTCCGAATACGTAGTGCTTTTTGCCGCACTCGTCACAGCGGTAGTACGCCATGTTCTCGACGAGGCCGATCACGTCGACGTTCATGTGGCGCGCGAGGTTGACTGCTTTGCCGACGATCATCGCGACGAGCTCCTGCGGCGCCGACACGGTAACGATGCCGTCGATCGGCAGCGACTGGAACACGGTGAGCGCCACGTCGGAGGTTCCGGGGGGCATGTCGACGAACATGACGTCGATGTCGCCCCAGTTCGTCTCGCCCCAGAACTGGTTGAGCACGCCCGTGATGACCGGGCCGCGCCAGGCGACCGGCGCGTCTTCCTCGGGGAGCATGAGGTTGGTCGACATGACCTTCATGCCGCTTTTCGTCTCGCGCGGGACGATGCCGTCCTTGTCCGCCGTGATGTGCCCGTGGATGCCGAAGGACTTCGGGATCGAGGGCCCGGTGATGTCGGCGTCCATGATGCCGACCGCGAAGCCGCGCCTGCGCATCGCCGAGGCGAGCAGGCTCGTCACGAGCGACTTGCCGACGCCCCCCTTGCCGGAGACGATGCCGATGACGTGCTTGATGTTCGAGACCTTGTTCGTGGGAAGGGTGGAAGGCCCGCTCGACTCGCGGTCGCCGCACCCTTCGACGCCGCAGCTGCCGCAGGTATGCGAACAGTTGCTGGAGTTGACTTCTTCTGCCATTGTTCCTTCTTTCGGGTTTTCCGTGTGCCGTCGGCGCGGACGCGGCGCGGCGGCCCCTCTCGTCACGGCATCGGATAATAGCATACCCGGCCAGGTAGGGAGTGCGCGCGCCGTGCAAGGCCGTCTGCGGCCGTCGGGGGTCGCGCGGAGCGGGCGGACGTTCTAGAGGGCGGCGGGGATACGGCCGCGGCGGACTCCTCGTCAGCCCCTTCTGCTGCATGCATTGGACTACGTCTTATATATAATGGGCGGAAGCATGATCGAACCGATGAGACCCGAAAGGAAGCGCCATGCTCTTCGAACACATTGCGATTATCGACGAGAACTTCGACTATCGCCCCGGCATGTGGGTCGGCACCGAGGGCGACGCGATCACCTACCTTGCCGGCGAGCCCCCTGCGCCCGAGGACGCTGCGCGCTTCGGCGAGACCTACGACGGCGAAGGCCGCCTGCTCGCGCCCGCCTTCTACAACGCGCATGCCCACGCCCCGATGACGATCCTGCGCGGCTACGCGGAGAACCTGCCGCTGCAGGCGTGGCTCAACGATGCCGTGTGGCCCTTCGAGGCGAAGATGACGGCCGAGGACAACTACTGGGGAACGCTGCTCGCCTGCGCGGAGA
>CAZBEP010000415.1:0-1528 GCA_964490925.1 uncultured Eggerthellaceae bacterium
GGCGCGACTTCTGGTGCGCAAAGGACGCGGAGGTCTACCAGTTCATCGGCCAGGACAACCTGTACTTCTACGGCGTGGCGCAGCCGGCGCTGTTTGAGGCGCTGCGCCCCGGCGACTTCATGTCCGGCGACGACGAAGCCCCCGAGCTGCGCCAGACGCGGCTCGTGGCGAACCACCACGTCCTGTTCGGCAAAAAGAAGCTCTCTTCGTCGAGCGCGGTCAAGCCGCCCACTGCCGACGAGCTGCTCGACCACTACACTCCCGAGCAGCTGCGGGCGCACTTCATCGCGCTCGGGCTCGACCAGAAAGCGGTTCAGTTCGCGCCGAAGCCCTTCGACCCCGACCCGGCAAAGCGCGACGACCCGCGCGTGGCCGACCCGGTGCTCAAAGAGGGGGCGCTGCTCTCCAACGTCTTCAACCGGCTCGCGCGCAGCTGCTTCTACGAGGCGCAGCGCACCTTCGGGGGAAAGGCCCCGCTCGACGCGCCGAGCGCCGAGGTCGTCTGTCGCGCGCAGGAGACGATGGGCGACTACGAGCGCCTGATGCATGGCGTGGAGCTCCACGCGGTCATGTCGCTCATGGACGGCTTCATCCGCTATTCGAACAAGCACTGGGCAGACGGCGTGAAGCGCGCCGATGATGCCGGCGATCTCGCGGCGCGCCGCCAGGTGCTTGCGGACTCGTTTTATCTGCTGCGCGTCTGCGCCCTGCTCATGCACCCCATCGTGCCGCAAGGCTGCGAGCTGATCTGCGACAAGCTCCGCCTCGACCGCGCGGCGTTCTTCTCCTGGGAGGGAGCGTTCGACGGGCTTTCCGAGCTGTGCCCCGCCGACGAGCGCGCCGCCGGGGCGCACGCCGTCGAGGAGCTGCCGCCCCGCTTCGACTTCTTCGAGAAAGGGCCGGCGTCGAAGGTTCGGGGATAGCACGCCGCCCGCGCCGCCCGCGCTGGGTCTGCCGCAGCGCGGGCGGCTGTCTGCCGGAAAGCCCGCGCCCGGATTCGCTGTCTGCCGAAAACCCTGCGAACGCGGGAGAAACGGCAGACAGGAGCTCGCGGGCGGGGGACTCGCGGGCGGCTGTCTGTCGGAAACCCCGCGAACGCGGGAGAAACGGCAGACAGGCATCCCCTCCGCAGGGTTTCTGACAGACAGAGCCCCCCGTGTCTGTCGAAAACCCTGCGCCCGGATTCGCTGTCTGCCGAAAACCCTGCGAACGCAGGATAAACGGCAGACAGGAGCTCGCGGGCGGGGAGCGTGCGGAGCCTGTCTGTCGAAAACACCGCGAACGCGGGGAAAACGGCAGACAGGAACTAACCGGCCTCGCCCCCCCGCCCGCCCCCCGCCCCCGGCCCCCCGCCCCCGGCCTCGCCTCCCCCCGCCCCCGCCTCCCGGCTCCGCCCCTCGTTTCGAGCCGATTGCGCCGGAGCATTCGGAGCCTTGCGGCCCGCCGCAGACGATGCGTTGCCCCTTCGCGGCGCGCGCGTCGCGTTTTGGGCGGCATGCCGCTCTCATGTGGCTCTCTTGCGTATTCG
>CAZBEP010000416.1:0-1525 GCA_964490925.1 uncultured Eggerthellaceae bacterium
TTAAGAGTTTTCGCCAACAGAAGCCGTGCCGTTATGGAATACGACCCCCGCGACGTGTTCCTCGAGAGGGGGGATACTCCGGCTCCATCCTGAAGCAGCTCGAGGACGCCTATGCGTTCCCGGCATCACGCAGGAATACCTGGGCGCCGACGTCCCCATGCCCCGCAACAGGCTGCTCGCGGCGCTCATGTGCCGGCTCGGCGTCATCGAGGCGCGGGGCACGGCATCGGGCGCATGCGATCGTCGTACGGCGATGCAGGGGCGCCCGCGCAGGTCTCAACCACGCCGAACACCTTCACCGTGAGGCTTCCCAACAGAAACGCCGCCAACGACGTGCGAGGTTCGGATCTGGCGAAAACGAGGTCGTCAGGGCGGTCGCAGACGGGTGCGGCACCCGTGCGGAGATCCAGCAGCAGACCGGGTTCTCCCAGTCGAGGACGATCAACCTGCTCAGAGAGCTGAGACAGGGGGCGCTCTGCGCAAGGAGGGCAAATCGAGAAGCACTCGCTACGTCGTGGGGCAAGCTGCATGCATGCCTGTCTCAAGATTTCACGAAAGGCGGAGCAATCAGCCTGCAGCCTCCCAGGGGGCTCCGCCATTGGGCCCCCTTCGCGAAGCGCAGGCGGCGATCCTTCGTCGGCCTTGTCGCCGCAACGCCTGCGGTCCAAGGTCGCGCTTTTGGCGATCGCCCATAAACCGACGTGCTGCAAATGGCACTGCGCGGAGCCTTCGGGCGTGCGGGCCGGGCATGCGGCGTATACTGGGCTGCGACGCACGCGACGCACGCGAGGAGGCCCATGATGCGCGTTGACCTCAACTCGGACCTCGGAGAAAGCTTCGGGGCGTACTCGGTCGGCAGCGACGCCGCCGTCATCCCGCTCGTCTCGAGCGTGAACGTCGCATGCGGCATGCACGCGGGCGACCCCGTCGTCATGCGCCGGACGGTGCGCCTCGCCGCCGAGGCCGGCGTCGCCGTCGGCGCGCACCCGGGATACCCCGACCTGCAGGGGTTCGGCCGCCGCGACCTGGCGCTGTCCCCCGACGAGGGGTACGCGTTCGTCCTGTACCAGGTGGGCGCGCTCGCGGCGTTCTGCCGCGCCGCCGGAGTGCGCCTTCGTCACGTGAAGCCCCACGGGCAGCTCTACAACCGCGCCGCCTCGGACGCCCCGTTCGCCGAGGCCGTCGCCGCCGCCGTGCGCGACGCCGACCCGTCGCTCGTGCTCGTCGGGCTTGCGAACGGCGAGCTTATCCGGGCGGGGCGCGCCGCCGGCCTGCAGACCGCCGAGGAGTTCTTCGCCGACCGGGCCTACACCGACGCGGGCGCGCTCGTGCCGCGCTCCCAGCCGAACGCGATCATCGACGACGCGGCCCGTGCCGCAAGGCGCGCGGTGCGCGCAGTGCGCGACGGCTCCGTCGAGAGCGCGACGGGCGCGACGGTCCCCATCGCGGCGGACACGATCTGCGTGCACGGCGACAACGAGCGAGCCCTCTCGTTCGTGCGCGAGATCCGCGCCGCACTCGCCGA
>CAZBEP010000417.1:0-1513 GCA_964490925.1 uncultured Eggerthellaceae bacterium
TTGCGCGTCCTCGCGCTTTCACGGCGATCTGCGGCACCCCGGCTCCGCTCGCTGACGCTTGTTCGGAATGTGATGCTTTGAGCACGGCTGTTTCGCCGCTTTGCAAGGCAGGGAAAGGGGTTGTATGGGCGACGTGATGGAGGAGATCGGGCTTCGCATCAAGGGGCTGCGCGAGGCATGCGACGTGTCTGCCGAGGACATGGCGCGCGACCTCGATGTGCCGCTCGAGACCTACCTCTCGTGGGAGGAAACGGGCGCCGACGTGCCGATCTCGGCGATCTACCACATGGCGCGCCGCTTCGGCGTCGAGTTCACCGAGATACTGACCGGCACGGCCGCCAAGCTCGACACGTATCAGGTCGTGCGCAAGGGCGAGGGCAAGGAGGTAGACCGCTACCCGGGCTACCACTTCGAGGATCTCGCGTGGCGCTATACCGGCAAGATCATGCAGCCGCTGCTCGTGGTGCTCGATCCTTCCGACGAGCCGGCCAAGCTCGTGTCGCACGGAGGCCAGGAGTTCAACCTCGTCGTCGAGGGAACCGTCATCGTGACCTGGGCAGACAAGGAGTTCGTGCTCAACGAGGGCGACTGCATCTACTTCAACCCGTCGGTTCCGCACGGCCAGCGCTGCGGCGGCGACGTGACGGCGAAGTTCATCACGTTCATCGCAGAATAGGGGCTCTCGCCAACCAGGGGCGTCGATGCTCCGCCGTTTCTGCGACGCGGAGCCCTCTGCCTTCCCCGGAAGCGCGAGCGCTCCGCATGTCGCTTCAAAGGGAATCTCCGTCGCAGACCCGTTGCGAAAAGCAGTATGCAGGAAGCAAGGCAAGAAGAAGGAAGCACTCGTGGATCACATTCTCAAGAAGTACTGCCCGCGCATCGAATTCGACTCCTACGAGGACTTCCTCGAGAACTTCACGATCAAGGCACCGGAAGCCTTCAACTTCGGTTTCGACGTCGTCGACGAGTGGGCGCGCGTCGAGCCCGAGAAGCGGGCGCTTCTGTGGTGCGACGATCGCGGCGAGGAGCGCAGCTTCACCTTTGCCGACATCTCGCGCCTGTCCAACCAGGCGGCCAACGCCTTTGCGCGCCTTGGCATCGGCAAGGGCGATGTGGTCATGATGATCCTGCGGCGACGCTGGGAGTACTGGGTCTGCGCGACGGCGCTCTGCAAGCTCGGCGCGATCATCATCCCGGCCACGCTCCAGCTCACGACGAAGGATATTGTCTACCGCGCGAACAGCGCCAACGTCAAGATGATGATCTGCGTTGACGACGACTACGTGTGCGGGCAGGCCGAAGGGGCGCTGCCGGATTCTCCCTCCATCGAGCAGAAGGTGGTCGTGGCGGGCGAGCGCGCGGGGTGGCTTTCCTTCGACGAGCTTATTGCCGGCGAGTCCGAGGTGTTCGAGCGTCCGACGGGGGAGGCCGGCGTCACGAGCGACGACATCATGCTCATCTACTTCACCTCCGGCACGACCGGCATGGCGAAGGCCGTCTGCCACACCTTCGC
>CAZBEP010000418.1:0-1512 GCA_964490925.1 uncultured Eggerthellaceae bacterium
GCGGCCCCCTTCCTTTTGCGGCCGCCTTCCGGCGGGCGGCGCCGGGCGCCCCCGCCCCTTTGGCGTGGCTCCTCCTCTTCCCGCAGGCGGCATCTCTCCGGGATCGGCCTCCCGTCCCCTTTCTTTTGCGATACCAGTGCAATACCAGGCACCCTTGCTTCGGGTTCTCGTACGTGTTCGCGTCTGAGCTTGCGGGCGAAGCCACGAGATACGCCCGATTCCGCCAGTTTTTCGCGGGTAGGGCACGCCTCGCGGGCACCTGCGGGGCGCGCCCAGCCGCGCCCGTCGGCGACAGGATGAGAAACCCCTGCTCACCGCAGCGGAGGCACCCGCATGCGCGGAGGAATGCGCGGGAGGAGGGGCGGATGGGGCGCCCTACCCGTCGTTTTGCGGCGAAAACGCTGCGAAACGCTGGCGCCCGGGTTCTCTTGTCTTGCGGTGCCTGTCGTCTTCCCTGTGCGTGGGGTCGTTCGCGGAAACGCCCCTCCTCTCCTCATAAAATCCCAGTATACTGATATTCCATGTATCCCACTCGGATCGGAGCGCGACGCCATGGAAATCGGAGCAACCCTTCCCCTCTGGAGCATCGCCCCCTTTGTGGGCATGCTGCTGTCCATCGCCATCTTCCCGATCGTCAAGGGGGAGTGGTGGGAGGGCCACCAGCTCCACGTCGCGGCGTTCTGGTCGCTTCTGTTCCTCGTCCCGTTCGCCGTCGCGTATGGCGCCGGCATCGCCGTCGAGCAGCTCGCCGAGGTCGTGATCGTCGACTACATACCGTTCGTCGTGCTGCTGTTCGGCCTGTACGTCGCTGCGGGCGGCATCCACATCAAGGGCACGATCGCCGGCACGACGCGCAACAACGTGGTCATGCTTGCCATCGGAATGGTGCTCGCGAGCGTCATCGGGACGACGGGCGCGGCCATGACGCTCATCCGTCCCGTGCTGCGCGCGAACGCGTGGCGCCGTCGCAGGGCGCATGTCGTCATCTTTTTCATCTTCCTCGTCGCCAACATCGGCGGCAGCCTCACCCCGATCGGCGATCCGCCGCTGTTCCTCGGGTACCTGCGCGGCATCCCGTTCTTCTGGCCGCTTGCGAACCTCTGGCCGCTGTGGCTGTTCAACGGGGTGGTGCTGCTCACGCTCTTTGCGCTCATCGACCGGCATTTCGCGAAAAAGGAGGGCACAGAGGGGGCTCAGGAGCTCGCCCGCATGAGGGAATCCGGCGAGGGCGCCTCGATCCGCATCGAGGGCAAGCGCAACTTCGCCTGTATCCTGCTCATTGTTGCGGCCGTCATCCTCAACGGCGCGATCCCGCAGATCGACGCCTTCCTCGACGCCGAGGGGAATACCTATGGCTTCACCGTGTTCGAGGAGATCCACATCGGCGTCGACTACATCGTGCAGGTGGGGCTCATCCTCGTTGCGGCGGCTATCTCGATGAAGATCACGCCGAAGCGGGTGCGCGAGGACAACCGCTTCGAATGGGGTCCGATCGCCGAGGTCGCGCGCCTG
>CAZBEP010000419.1:0-1509 GCA_964490925.1 uncultured Eggerthellaceae bacterium
AGCGATCCGCTTCATGCGATCAGCATGCGCCCAGCTACGGGAGTTGAACAGAAGTCGGGCTTCGTCCACGCACAACAAAATCTTGTCCTCCTTAACCCTGCGCTTGCCCCAAAAAGAGCGCGCGAAAGAAGAGAAGCCGCCTCCCGCGCATGGCAGCACGGGGAGCGGCACCCAAGCAACTGCTAAGACCCGGACTTGTTGGTGACGGACTTAAACGGCTTGATGCCGACGGTCACGACCAGACCGATGCCGATGACGGGAATCGCAATCGGCGCGATCTGCACGAGCGCGTTCGTCAAATCCGTAACGATGCTGCTGAACGCCGTGGTCATCGCAGAAGCAACACTACCCAACAAACTCACCTCCTCACGCGGCCTGGAGCATCAGACGAACGAACCACCCCAGGAACCACCAAAGCAAGGTGACTACGCCGGCGAGCACGAGGTCGGCGGGGGCAAGTCCCACCATCGAAACGACGAAATCCAAGAAATCGGCATCGAGGTACGCGAACACGGCATCCATAGATCACGCCCTGAAATACCGGAAGAACAGGAAGCCGCAGAACGCCCCGAAGATCAGGACGGTGAAGCCAAGCTGGAAAAGCCCGACGAGGTTCTGCGATGCCTGCGCGGCCATCAGCTCGGAGAACTGGTCATCGGAGAGCAAGGACACCTGAGATCCGCCGGAGGAGGACGAATCACCGGCCTTGACGGCGAGCAGGTTGCGGATGGCGTCGAGGCCGTCGGGAATCGAGTCGAGCGCCTCCGAGTAGCCCGGAAGCTCGATCTCCAAACCGTCGTAGTAGCCGACATCCACGATCACCACCTCCGAAAGGCGCGCCCGAGAGAGAGGACGCCGGCAAGCAAGCTCCTGGGCCTATAGAGAAAGCGCATCGCAAGCCCCCTCGCACTCAGAACCGGGACGGCGCAGAAGGGCGGCGCGATATTCCCGCTCGCGCTCGAAAAGGTCAGGCTCGTCGGCAATCTGATCCACGATAAGCCGGACATAGAACCCGGCATCCGGGTTGTCCTGATAGGAAACACGACGTTCCCGCTATACGGATTGACGGCCACGTTGAAAAGCTCGCCTCGCGGAGGGCGCACGACCCCGGAAACCTCGTCGAAGCAATGGAGCGGAAACGCGAAATGCCGGTTCGGGCGCATCGCAGCCCCCTAAGCCAGATCGGAGTAGCCGCGATAGACGAGGCGGCAGTAGCGCTCGCCGGCGGCCACCTCGAAGCGGCACGAAACCGGCTGGAACGGAGGGGGAAGAACCCCGGAATCCTGGTCGAAGGAGACCCTGAAGAGCCTCCCGGTGCCGAGGTTGGAAAAGCGTGCGTTGTGGAAACGCACCTCGCGCCCGTCGTCGGTGAAAACGCCCTCGTTCTCGTCCACGAAAACGGCATTGCATTCTGCTCACATGACAAAACCTTTCTGCGAACCGGCAGCCCCCGCGGCCGCCGCCTATGCCGCACATCCTACACGCAACATACACGCGATAATATATGTT